>DASWMP010000353.1:0-5652 GCA_036399695.1 Thermoanaerobaculia bacterium
GGTGGCTGGACGCCACCGCACTCCTGATTAGATTGTCATCGTGGGCCGGTACTACTTCGCCGAAGGACGCAGCCTGATGTTGTCGATGAGGCGGGTCTTGCCGACGCGGACGGCGCCGGCCAGCAGCAGCTCGCGCGCAAAGTCGGCCGGACGCTCGAACGTCTCCGGGTCGACCAGCACCAGGTAGTCGAGCTCGACCCCTTCTGTCTCGGCGAGCATCTTCCGCATCAGCAGCTCCAGTGCGTCGACGTCGCGCACCCCGTGCTCGATCGCTGCTTCCGCTGCACGCAGCGCTCCGTGCAGCGCCGGCGCCTTCGCACGCTCCTCGGGCGAGAGGTAACTGTTGCGCGACGACATGGCCACGCTGTCGTGCTCGCGCAGCGTCTCGCCGAACACGAGGCGTACCGGCAGATCGAGATCGCGCACCATCCGGTCGATGACCGCGCACTGCTGCGCGTCCTTACGCCCGAACGCGGCGAGATCCGGCTGCACGATATTGAACAGCTTCGCCACCACCGTGGCCACGCCGTCGAAGTGACCGGGACGGCGCACCCCTTCCAGCGGCTTCGCCACGCCGCCGACCGAGATCGCCGTCGAAGCGCCGGATGGATACATCACCTCCACCGGCGGCAGGAACAGCAGATCGACCCCCGCCGCTTCGAGCCGCGCCCGGTCCCGCTCCTCGTCCCGCGGATAACGCTCGAAATCCTCATTCGGCCCGAACTGCTTCGGATTCACGAAGATCGACACGACGATGAACGTCGCCCCCGCCTCCCGCGCCACGTCGATCAGCGAGATGTGCCCCTCGTGCAGAAACCCCATCGTCGGCACGAAGCCGATCGTCGCCCCGCGGGCGCGAGCGGTGGAGATGGCGGAGCGGGTGGAGGAGATGGTGGTCGTTAGAAGCATGAGTCGTTTTGGTTTTCGGTTGTTGGTTTTTGGTTGTTGGTGGGCGGCGTCAACCTGCAGGTCGTTAGTACCGGCGGCGTTCGCGGGGGAACACCAAAAACCGAAAACCAACAACCAACAACGCGCGCGCAGCGCGCAGCGCTACGCGCGCTACTGCGCCTTCGGCATCTCCACCACCACACCCCCGCTCCCGTACAGCCGCTTCAGCTCTTCCTCGCTGCTCATGTGGAAGGACTCGGTGGCTTCGTCGGGGAAGCGGCCTTCGTGAACGTCGGAGAGGTACTTCTCGATGGCGGCCTGCTGGTCGGCGGCGGCGTTGGCGTAGCGGCGGACGAATTTCGGGGTGTGGCCGTCGTAGAGGCCGAGGAGATCGTGGAGGACCAGGACCTGACCGTCGCAGAAGGGGCCGGCGCCAATGCCGATCGTCGGGATCGACAGCTTCTCCGTGATCAGCGCGGCCAGCTCGGACGGCACGCACTCCAGCACGACCGAGAAGCAGCCGGCCTGTTCGAGCGCCGTCGCTTCGTCGATGAGGCGATGGGCGTCGTCCGCATTCTTCCCCTGCAGCTTGAAGCCGCCGAGAGCGTTGACGGACTGCGGGGTGAGCCCGATGTGGCCCATCACCGGGATCTCGGCGTCGAGGATGGCTTCGATCGTCTTGATGCGTCCCGGCTTGCCCCCTTCGATCTTCACAGCGTGCGCTCCCGCCTGGATGAACATCCCGGCGTTGCGCACCGACTCCTCGGTGGAGATGTGGTACGAGAGGTAAGGCATGTCGCCGACGATCAGCGCCTGCTTCGCGCCGCGGGCGACGGCCCGGGTGTGGTGGAGCATGTCGTCGACCGTCACGCTCAGCGTGTCGGGATAGCCGAGGACCACCATGCCGAGGGAATCCCCGACGAGGATGACGTCGGAACCGGCCGTGTCGGCGATCTTCCCGCTCGGATAGTCGTAGGCCGTGATCATCCCGATGCGGCCTTTGCCCTTCATCGCGCGGACGGACGGAACGGTGCTGCGCTTCTTCATGACGTCTCCTTCAAAGGTGGGCCGGAGGAGACGTGAGGCACGGGCGCCTGGCCCGGGCCGGAGAGACACGAATGTCTGCCCTGCTTCCACGATCTCGTCTCGGTCCGTCGACTCAGGATCCAAGCGGTACGTAGTATTGAGTTCCCTTTTGAGCATTACGGATCTGCTCGACGAGCTGATCGAAATGCTCGGGTGTGTTCACAAAATCGATCTCGTTCGTATTCACCACCAGCAACGGCGTCTCGTCGTACCGGTAAAAGTAGTGAGAGTACGCCTCGCTGAGCTCTTGCAAATATGATGGCGAGATCGCTTTTTCGTAAGCACGCCCGCGCTTTTTAATGCGCTTGAGCAGTGTATCAAGGTTCCCCTGCAGGTAGATCACGAGGTCCGGCTTTGGCACCTGTTCGTACAGGAGCTCGTACAGCCGGTTGTAGATCATCAGCTCCGAATCCTCGAGCGTGAGGTAGGCGAAGATCTTGTCCTTGGGGAAGCTGTAGTCCGCCAGGATCAGCTCGGTGAACAGATCCCGCTGCGCCACCTGCCGCTGCTGGTCGAAGCGGGAGAGGAGGAAGAAGAGCTGGCAGCGGAACGCCGCCCCCCGCTTGTCCTTGTAAAAGTCGTCGAGAAAGGGGTTATCGACGTCTTCGAGCACCTTCGTGCCACGGAACTCGCGCGCCAGAAGGTTGACCAGCGAGGTCTTCCCGACCCCGATCGGCCCCTCGACGGCGATGTGTCTCCACGGCAGAGGACGCGTCATCGGCGCGCGGAGAATAACAGATGGAGTTGGCAGTTGGCGGTAGGCAGTAGGGCACCATCTGCGGCTGGGAGCTGGTTGTTGAGGGAGGGCGGGGCTTCACTGCCCACCGCCAACTGCCAACTGCCAACTGCCAACCGCCTCCTGTGATACAAACCACGGCCCTATGCTGCCCATCGAAGAACACCGGCTCGATAACGGGTTGCGGGTGGTGCTGAACGAAGACCATTCCGCCCCTCTCGTCGCCGTCAACCTCTGGTACCACGTCGGCTCGAAGAACGAGCGCCCCGGCCGCACCGGCTTTGCGCATCTCTTCGAGCACATGCTCTTCTCCGGCTCGCAGCACGTCGGCAACAACGAGCACTTCCGTTACATCCAGTCGGTCGGCGGAACGCTGAACGGCACGACGTTCTTCGACCGGACGAATTACTACGAGACGCTTCCGTCGAACTACCTGGCCCTGGCCCTCTGGCTCGAGTCGGACCGCATGGGCTTCTTCCTCCCGGCGCTGACGCAGGAGAAGCTCGACATCCAGCGCGAGGTCGTCAAGGAAGAGCGGCGCCAGCGCTACGACAACGTGCCGTACGGCACCGCCTTCGAGCGGATGCTGCACATCGCCTACGACCCCGACTACTCCTATCACTGGCCGACCATCGGCTCGATGGCCGACCTCGAAGCGGCCACGCTCGACGACATCCGTGAGTTCTTCACCACCTGGTACCGCCCCGACAACGCGGTGCTCTCGATCGTCGGCGACGTCGTCCCGTCCGAAGCGCTGGAGCTGGCGAAGAAGTACTTCGCCGACATCCCCGCCGGCGGCTCGTTGCCGAAGTTCGACCTGCAGCGTACCCCCGCCGGCCACGAGCGCCGCGAGACGTTCCCCTCGCTCGTGCAGCTCCCCCGCATGTACCGCATGTACCACCTGCCGGGCATGGGACACCCCGACTGGGTGCACGCCGACCTGCTCTCGACGGTGCTGGCCTCGGACAAGGCCAGCCGCCTCGAGCGCGCGCTCGTGCACGAACAGCAGATCGCCCAGGACGTCGCCGCCTACGTGCTGCCGACCGAAGCCACCGGGATCATGATCGTGCAGGCCACGGCGCGCGAAGGGGTCCAGATCGAGGCCATCGAAGCAGCCGTCGACGCGGAGATCTCCCGCATCGCCGTCAACGGCCTCTCGGCCGACGAGCTGACCCGCGCCCGCACCCGCGCCGAGGTCGACTTCGCCCACCAGCTCCAGACGTTCGACTCGCGTGCCGATCTCCTGGGCATGTTCTCGACCTACTTCGGCGATCCGATGCGCATCCACAAGTGGCTCGACCCCTACCAGAGCTCGACCGAGGAGGACCTGGCCCACATCGCCCGCCGCTACATGATCCCGGAGAACCGGGTCACGAGCCTCTTCGTGCCGGAAAGGAGCGCCGCATGAGCTTCCGTGAAACAGCTCCGGAACCGGGCGCCCCGCGCCCCTATGCATTCCCCCACGTCGAGCGCAAGACGCTCTCGAACGGTCTGCGCGTCCTCATCGCCGAAAACCAGAACGCGCCGCTCGTGTCGATGCGCCTGCTGGTCCGCTCCGGCGCCGACCATGACGAACCGCGCACGGCCGGCCTGGCGTCGCTCACCGGCGACCTCCTGGACGAAGGCGCCGGCACCCGCGACGCGATCCTCCTCGCCGAAGACCTCGGCCTCCTCGGTGCCTCCCTCGGCACCGGCGCCGACTGGGACGCCTCGTACGTCTCGACGGATGTCCTCAGCCGCAACACCGAAGCGGCCGCGGAGATCTTCGCCGATGTAGCACGCCGCCCGACGCTGCCGGAGGATGGCCTCGAACGCGTTCGCGCCGAACGCCTCAACGACCTGCTGCAGCAGCGCGACGAGCCCACCACCATCGCCGCACGCCGCTTCGCCCGCCTGCTCTACGGCACCGGGACGTACGGCAACACGGTCCTCGGCTCCACCGAAACCGTCGCCCGCATCACGATTGAGGATGTGCGCCGCTACTACGAGGAGCACTACCTCCCGAACAACAGCTCGCTCGTCATCACCGGCAAAGTCGAGACGGCGGACGCGATGGCGCTCGCCGAACGCCACTTCGCCGACTGGATGCCGAAGCCGGAAGTGCCGCGCCCCGTCGTCTCCCCGCCGCGCTACGAATCGTCGAGCATCTACATCATCGACCGCCCGCAAGCCGTGCAGTCGGAGATCCGCATCGGCCACCTCGGCGTCCCCCGCTCCTGCGAGGACTACTTCCCGCTGTCCGTGATGAACGCGCTCCTCGGCGGCGTCTTCAACTCGCGCATCAACCTCAACCTACGCGAGCGCCACGGCTACACCTACGGCGCCCGCTCCACCTTCGCCTTCCGCCGCCAGCCCGGCCCCTTCGTCGTCGCCGCCCCGGTGCGCAACGAAGTGACGCGCGAGTCCGTCACCGAAGTGCTGGCCGAACTGCGCAACATCCGCACCGGCCACGTCGAAGACCACGAGCTCGACGACACGAAGAACTACCTCATGGGCGTCTTCCCCGCGACCGTGCAGACCGCGGCGGATGTCGCCGGCCGCCTGCTCGACATCGAGCTGTTTGGCCTCCCGGACGACTACTTCGACCACTACCGCGAGAGCATCGCCGCCGTCACCAAAGACGAGATCCAGCGGGTGGCCGAAAAGTACATCGACCCGGAACGCGCCGTGATCGTGGTGGTCGGCAACGCCAGTGAGATCCGCGAGCCGCTGGGCCAGTTAGGCCTCCCGCTCCACGAGCTGGACATTGAAGGGAACATGGTCCCGGTGGCCTGAATCTGATCTCGGAGTGCGGTGGCGAACGCCGTCGGTGGAGAACTGGGTGCCGCGGGATGATCCGGCGCGGTACATCAGGACGTTCGTGGATTCGCTGGACCTGCGGGAGATCGCCGGAGAGGAATGGGCGGCTTCGACCGAGGATACGACGGGTCGGCCGCACTACG
>DASWMP010000354.1:0-24789 GCA_036399695.1 Thermoanaerobaculia bacterium
GCTCCGGCTTCCGGCACATTTACCACTACCGCGACGGTGCCCTGCGCCAGATCACGAAGGGGGAGTGGGAAGCGCGCGAGCTGCACGGCGTTGACGAGAAGAACGGCTACGTCTACTTTTCAGGCACCGAGCGCAGCGTCCGCGATACCGACGTCTACCGCATCAAGCTCGATGGCAGCGGGCTGACGCGCCTGTCCTCGACCGCCGGCACGCACACGGCCGCGTTCAACCCGTCGTTCACCCACTACGTCGATCGCTGGAGCGACATCCGCACGCCCGAGCAGGTCCGCCTGCATCGCGCCGACGGCAACGTCGCGGCCGTGCTCGAAGAGAACCGCGTTGCGGCATTGTCGCAGTATGAATTCGGCACCCCCGAGTTCCTGCAGGTTCGGTCGCGCGACGGCGTGATGATGGACGCGATGATCATCCGTCCGCCGAACTTCAACCCGGCGAAAAAGTACCCGGTCTACCACCACGTCTACGGCGGCCCGCACGCGCAGGAAGTGCGCAATACCTGGCGCGCCTCGCGCCTCCTGCCCCAGCAGTTGATGGCGGCGCAGGGGATCGTCGTCTGGGTGCTGGACAACCGCACGGCCAGCGGCAAGGGCGCCCGCTCCCAGTACCCCGCCTACAAGAACCTCGGCGAGCCGGAACTGCGCGACATCGAGGACGGCGTAGCCTGGCTCAAGACCCAGCCCTACATCGACGGCGACCGCATCATGATCGGCGGCTGGAGCTACGGCGGCTTCGTGACGGCGTACGCACTGACGCACAGCAAGACGTTCATCGGCGGCATCGCCGGCGCGCCGGTGACGGACTGGCGCAACTACGACACGATCTACACCGAACGCGTCATGCTCATGCCGCAGAACAACCCCGACGGCTACCGCAAGAGCTCACCCCTCCACGACGCGAAAGACCTCCACGGCCGGCTGCTCCTGGTCCACGGCACCGCCGATGACAACGTGCACATGCAGAACACCCTCCAGTTCGCCTACGAACTGCAGAAGCTCAACATTCCCTTCGAGATGATGCTCTATCCCACCCAACGCCACACCTTCGCCGACCCGAAGCTGATCAAGCACCTGCAGGGGACGATGGTGGATTTTGCGAGGAGGGTGCTGGCGCCGGCGCCGTAGGCGCCCGCGGGGCGGTTTTTGGTTGTTGATTGTTGGTTTTCGGTCCCCCAACCAAAAACCAAAAACCAACAACCAAAAACCAGCCCCAAACGGCCGCTCGCGGCCCCACGAGCAACGGACAACGAGCAACGGACAACGCCCCGCCACCGGCACGTCCTTCGCACTGAATAACGGGCATGAGCAAGCATAACAACGTCAATCCGAACTTCTACCAGACGGCCGGACGGGAGCGTACGGACGGGCCGGACAATGGCGACATCCGCGAGGATCAGAAGCAGCAGATGAACGAAGGGCAGGCCAAGGTCAGCGGTAAGGCCAATCATCCTGCCGTCATGAGAGCGAAGAAGAAGTAAATGACGTTACAAGACATTGAAACAGGGCGCGCGCTGGGGCTTTCCCGGCGCGCGCTCGAGATGCCTGCGTCCCCGATCCGTAAGCTGGCCCCGCTCGCTGAGGCAGCCAAGCAGAGGGGGACGAAGGTCTATCACCTCAACATCGGCCAGCCCGACATCGAGACGCCCGCCTGCATGCTCGACCGGCTGCGGCAGCTCGAGTCGAAGACGCTCGAGTACTCGCCGTCCAGCGGCACGCCGGAGTTCATCCGGACGCTGCAGTCGTACTACGCGAAGCATGTCGGCGCGCAGCTCACGACCAATCAGATCCTGGCCACGACCGGCGGCAGCGAAGCGATCCTCTTCGCCATGATGGCCTGCGCGAACGAGGGGGACGACGTCATCGTCATCGAGCCCTTCTACGCGAACTACAAGGCCTTCGCGACGATGGCCGGGCTGAACCTGATCGCCGTGACGAGCCATGGAAGCAACGGCTTCCATCTGCCGGCGCGGGAAGTGTTCGAGAACGCCATCACGCCGAAGACGAAGCTCGTGATGGTCTGCAACCCGAACAATCCGACGGGCACGGTCTACGAGCGGGAAGAGCTGGAGATGATCGCTTCGCTCTGCCGCGACCGCGGGCTGTACATGGTGTCGGACGAGGTGTACCGCGAGTTCGTCTACGATGGCCGCCGCGCCATCAGCGCGCTCGAGCTGGCGGGCTTCGACGACAACGTCATCGTCGTCGACAGCCTGTCGAAGCGGTACAGCGCCTGCGGCATCCGTCTCGGCGCGCTCGTGACGCGCAACCCGCAGGTGTATGACGCCTGCTTTCGCATGGCGCAGGGGCGCCTGTCGCCGCCGGGGCTGGCGCAGTTCATCGCCGTGGGGATCGACTGCCTCGACGAGACGTACACCCCCGGCGTGATCGCCGAGTACCAGCATCGCCGCGACGTGCTGCACGCGGGGCTGACGTCGATTCCGGGCGTGGTGCTGGCGAAGCCCGAAGGGGCGTTCTACTGCGTGACGACGCTGCCGGTGCAGAACGCCGAGGACTTTGCGGTCTGGCTGCTGACCGACTTTCAGCACGAAGGGGCGACCGTGATGGTCGCGCCGGCGAACGGGTTCTACCTGTCGCAGCTCGGCAAAAACGAGGTGCGCATCGCTTACGTGCTGAAGGAAGAGGCGCTGCGCAAGTCGGTGGAGTTGTTGCGGGTGGCCCTGCAGCAGTACGCGGCCACGAATCGCTGAATCCGTCCAGTTTTTGGACGGCCCTCTCCACGGAGGCGTTACCAACGGTCATCCGCGAGTTACCGATGATCACTCGCGAGGTAAAAATGGTTACGCGCGGATCACCAATTTTCACGCGCGAGTTGAAAATGATCACTCGCGGATGACTGACGATCACTCGCGGATCACCGATGTTCACTCGCGGATGACCGATGATCACTCGCGGATCACCGCAGCGTTCTAAATCAGAACACCACTGTTCTAAATTAGAACGCCCCCATCACTCGCGGATGACCATCGGTAACGACGGGATCAAGAATGGCAACGACCGAGTGTCCGTCGGTAACCCCGCGAAGCGCGAGCGTAACCCCCGCATGACTGCTGGTAACTCCGTCACTCGCGCAGCACTACCGTCCGTGATCGTTCGTAACCCGCGAGTGTCACGCGGTAACTCGCGAGTGACGCGCGGTAAATCGGGAATGACGCGCGGTAGCTCGCGGATGACGCGCGGTAGCTCGCGGATGACACGCGGTAGCTCGCGGATGACACGCGGAGATCACCGCTTCATCGCCAGCTCGACGATCTCGCCGATCAGCTCCGTGTAGTTGCGGCCGGACTCTTTGGCGGCCATCGCGAGCTCCGCGGTCGGGTCGAGCCAGGGATTGGGGTTGGCCTCGATGACGTAGACCCTGCCGTTCTCCGCAAGGCGCAGATCGAGCCGGCCGTAGTCGCGCAGCTTCAACGCCCGGTAGGCCGTTACAGCCGTCTCGTGGATCAGCTCCACCACGTCCTCCGGCAGGTCGCGGGCCGGGGCGGATTTGGTCTTCTTATAGGCCTCGGTGCGGACGTCGAACTTCACCTCGTAGCCGGCGATGCGGGGCATGCCGTCCGGCAGCTTCGAGAGGTCGAGCTCGACTAGGGGCAGCGCCTCCGGCTTGTCGTTGCCGAGCACCCCGGCGTAGATCTCGCGCCCTTCGATGTACTCCTCGAGGATGGCTGCCGAGGCGAACTCGTCGTGCACCCAGGAGATGCGCTCGAACAGTTCCTTGATCGTATTGACCACCGACCCGGCGTCGATCCCTTTCGACGCATCCTCGGCCGCCGGTTTGACGATGACCGGGAAGCGGATGTCCTGGGCGTGCTCCACGCGCCCTCGGTCGACGACGGCGGAGTAGGGTGTGTAGAGCCCATGGAAGCGGATGATCTTCTTGGCGATGGCCTTGTCCATCGCCAGGTACGAGCCGGCCGGGCCGGCGCCGGTGTAGCGCTTGCCGACCAGGTCGAGATAGGCGGCGAAGTGCATCTCCATCGTGTCGTTGCCGGCGTAGGACTCGACGAGGTTGAAGAAGAGATCGGCGTCCGTGCGGGCGATCTTCGGGAGCGTCTGCGGGCGGCCATCGACGGCCATCGTGCTCGGCTCGTGGCCGAGGTCGCGGAGCGCGTCGGAGATGGCCTCGATGTCGGTTTTCTTTTTCTTCTTCGGCTTCTTCGTGGCGGCGAGCGACGCCTCGATGTTCGCGCCCGGGTACTCTTCGTAGCCTTCCCAGGTGGCGTAGAGAATGACGACTTTCATGGTTTGCGGTGCCGGACCTTTCGGTTGCCGATGAGGAACGTCATCGCCAGCGACGTGACGTAAGCGGTGAAGTCGATGAGCTGTGTGGGTGTCGCGAGCAGCGCCAGCTCGACGGCGCGCTCCTCGATGCGCAACACGAGCGCGCGGACGAGTGTGCGGCGGACGCCGGTCCAGTGGTTGACGCGGTCGACCAGCTCGCGGCGGTGCTCGGCGATGACGGCGGCCGCTTCGCGATAGACGACGCCGGGCTCGCAATGGGCATCGTCGACGAAAATGTCGAGCAGGTCGGCGTCGAGCGGCAGCCGCTCGATCAGCTCCGTCTCGTCGACGTGGTACTGCGCGAACATCTCCTCGACCGTCTGCTCCATTTCCTCGACGGTGATGTCGGTCTCGCCGGTGGGGCGTGAAGGCTGCTGGTCGCCGGCCTCCTTGGCGATGCGGTCGACGTAGAGCAGCTTGCGCAGCGCGCCCCAGCCCTGGTACCGGCGGCGCCAGCGGGAGGCGGGATCGAGCCAGACGGCGAACGTTTCGGCGAAATCCTCGTCCGGATGTTTCTGCGCGTACCACCCGGCCATGTGGCGGACGTAGTCGTGGGAGAAGGGGACGAAGGGGTAGTCGTCGCGGTAGGCGCGGCGGAAGGACCCGAACAGCTCGTGCCACTCCTCGGTGCGATAGAGCTCGTAGGCGTAGTTGAAGGCGTGGCCGGCCTCGTGGCGCAGGTACATCATGATCTCGCGCTCGCCTTCGACGTCGTTCGCCGCGGCCTCGAGATCGGTCACGCGTGGATCGCCGAGGTAAAAGGGGACGCCGATGACCGGCTCGCCGGAAGGGCAGCCCCACTCGTCGGAGAGATAGACGCGCGGACGGAAATGATGCAGCCCTTTCGCCTCCAGCTCCTCATACAACCGCCGCACGAGCGGGGCGATCGGCGACGCCTCGAGCGACATCCGCAGTTCGCGAATCGGTACGCTCAACAACAGCCGCGCTTCAGGCGGCGCCTTTTCGAAGGCGACCATGGTGGCGTACTGAGCAAGGGGCGAGCCCGGGCCAGTTGGCGGTAGGCGGTTGGCAGTGCAGTGAATCGCCGAATGGCGTCGTTTTCCACTGCCTACCGCCAACTGCCAACCGCCAACTACAATCCGCGCCATGAAGTACTGGCTGATGAAGTGCGAGCCGGCGGCGTACACGATCGACGATCTGGAACGCGATGGCTCCACCAGTTGGGAAGGGGTTCGCAACTATCAGGCGCGCAACTCGATGCGCGACGACATGAAGGTCGGGGACAAGGTGCTGTTCTATGCCTCGAACGCCGATCCTTCCGGCGTGACGGGGCTGGCGAAGATCAGCCGGGCGGCGTACCCCGACCAGTTCGCGATGCAGAAGGGGCACGAGTATTACGATGAGAAGGCCACGAAGGAGAATCCGATCTGGTACATGGTGGACATCGCCTTCGTCGAGAAGTTCCCGCGCATCGTGTCTCTGGAGACGCTCAAGTCGGCTCCCGGCCTCGAGCAGATGGTCGTGACGAAGAAGGGCTCCCGCCTCTCGATCCAGCCGGTGACGAAACAGGAGTACGACATCGTCGTGAAGCTGGGACGCAAGAAATGATCGAGGTGGTCCGCGGCGACATCACGACGCTGGCGGTCGACGCGATCGTGAACGCTGCCAACTCTTCCCTCCTCGGCGGAGGCGGCGTGGACGGCGCCATTCATCGCGCCGCGGGGCCGGAGTTGCTGCAGGAGTGCCGGCGGCTGGGCGGCTGTCCCACGGGTGAAGCGCGTATCACCGGCGGTCATCGTCTGCCCGCTCGCTACGTGATCCATACGGTCGGTCCGGTCTGGCGTGGCGGGACGAATGACGAGCCCGAACTGCTGGCCTCCTGTTATCGCAACAGTTTCGCCCTGGCGGTGCAGCATGGCATCCGCTCCATTGCCTTCCCGGCCATCAGTTGTGGCGTCTACGGTTATCCGGTGGAGGAGGCGGTGGCCATCGCCGTCCGGGAGACACGCGCCTTTCTGCAAACGACCCCGACGGTCGAGCGGGTGCTCTTCGTCGCCTTCGGAAATGACGTGTACGAAGCCTACGGCCGCGCGCTGGCGTAGTGTTTGCGGACTGAGCTAAGTCGTATGGCTGCTGTAGAACCGAGCTGTCTCGCTTTCGTCATTCACGAGGACGACGATTTCCGCCGCCGGCTGATCACCACGCTCGATCGCCACGGCTTCTCGGTCACGTTTGCCGCGCCCGCCCAGGCTGCCGCGCTTCTCACGTCCCGCAAGTTCCGGGTGATCATCCTCGGCCTGAACCTCCAGAGCGAGCCCGAGGTGAAGATGCTCGAGCACCTCCGCACCCACCGCGATGACGCCACCTGCGGCGTCATCATCCTCGGCAACCCGGACCCGGCCGTCCGCACCGTCGCCCCCTGGGCCGACGAGACGCTGCTCAAACCGGTCGATCCCGACTACCTGGCGACGCGCGCCCGTTCTTACTGCGGTTGCTAGCGGGCGCGGAAGCGCGTCCAACAGGACGTGAACAACCTCCTGCTGTCGCTCCTCGTCATCCTGGCCACGCTCGCCGCCTGCCGTGAAAAAGAAGTCGCCGTCGTCCCCCCGCAGGCAAGCCCCACCCGCACCGCGACGATGTCGATCGTCGTCACCGACACCCCCACCGCCCTGGAACAGCTCATCGCCACCGCTGAACGGTCGGGAGGCCGCGTCACCGCCGCAAGAGTCTGGCGCGAGGACGGCCGAATGCGGGCTACGCTGACGGTGAGGGTACCGTCGGGGCAGTTGACGGAGACGCTGTCAGCGGTGCGGAAGGTGGCCACGCAGGTCGAGGGGGAGACGATCGCGGAGGAGTAGACTCATTTGGGCGATACCCATGGCCAGGCGGTGAGGCCGGCGTTCAGCGGATTGGCCGCGATGTAGTTGGTGGTGGTACCGAGATCGCGGTGGTCGCGGATGATGCGGTCCCAGTATTCGCGTGCCCAGACGGGTCCGGTGCGACGCAGGACTTTGTTGATCTGCTTCGCAGTGTAGGACTTCCATGAGTGCAGGAGGTCGTGGAGGTGGATGTCATCGAACGGCTCGACGAGGACGTGGACGTGGTTCGGCATGACGCACCACGCGAAAAGGCGGTAGCGGGTGTCGGCGAAGTGCTGTAGGGCTTCCGCCACGATCCCAGCGGCTCTGGCGTTCAGCAGGTAACAGGCGCCATGAAGGCGGTGCAGTTCCGACTCGAGTTGCTGTTCGAGCGGCTCATTACCTCGCGCCTTTTCGTCGAGAAGGCGCTGTTCGACGTGTGCCGGCAGTGAGTCGGCCAGTCGCCAGGTGACTGAGTACGCTGCACCAGGGAGCTCCCAGTGTGGCATGTAGCCGCGGTGACGGATTCTGAGCTGGCTGTACTTTTGGTAGGGGAGTAACCCCTTAGGTCCCGGCATATTCGTGGCCGAGAGAGGTACGCGAGCGGAGCCGGGCGTGTGGAGCGCCGTCGGTAGTGTACCTCGGCACGCTTCAGGGAGTTAGCAACATGGCGTCGGTGCGATTCGCCGGCAGGATGCCGGCGTGGCGTTGCGGCGGGCTTTACCGTCCCGTTGCGCGACGCTTCGGGATCACCAGCGACTCCAGCGCTACCGTCGTCGTCTTGCCGCCCGCCTTCGGGATCTCCACCACCGTGGAGCGGACGCCGGCGGTGGCTTTGGCGCCGGTGGCGCGCCAGCGGCCGGGGATGGTGAGGCGGACGATGCCGGTTGCGGCGCCGTTCGGGTCGGCGGCGGAGAGGGTCATGGTGCGGCCGTTCGCGGAGGTCGTGAGGTAGACGACGGCGGCGGCGTCGGACTGGATGCCGTCGACCGAGGTCGCGGACCAGAAGACGATGCCGAGGGACTGGTCGCGGAGGTCGCGGACGGCGGAGACCTGGGCGGTGTTGGCGAGGATGCTCAGCGGGCGCGAGGCGGCCCAGGTGCGCATGGCGCTCGGGCTCACGTTCGGGACGAGCACGTACTCGGCGGTGGCGTTCATTGGCGACGTGCCGTGGTCGATGTACGTGGTGACGAAGGTGCGGGAGTGCTGGGTCGTATCTGAGGAACCGCCGAGCGCCGCCCAGGTGCCGGTGCGGGTCTCGCGGACCGTCTGCGCGGCCTGCCCCGTCGGGTACCAGGTTCCGACGTTCTCGAGCACGTTCCAGTCGGAGCCGGACGTCACCTGCGAAGCGTTGTTCAGCAGCGGCCACTGGTTGACGATCGTCTCGACGCGGTTGCCGGCCGGCGAGGTGATGCTGTTCGTGAGGAAGACGATGGCGTCGTCGAAGAAGAAGAACGACTTGCGGGCGAAGAGCGTCGAGTTCAGGGGGGACAGCTCCATTGCCGAGACGCCGTTGCGGCCGTCTCCGGTGCCGCCGGCGAAGGCGCGGGTGCCGTAGCCGTACGTCGCGTCTGCGGTGCTCGGCTTCTGCTCGACTGTCGTGCCGGGAAGGCGTGTCCAGTCGAAGGCGGGCCAGATGTTGCGGCCGAAGTATTCGTCGCCGCGGAGCACGAGGTAGAAGCGGCCGTCCGACTGGCGCGAGCCGCGGACGTTCTCGTCGTTCGTGCTCTCGCCCGACTTCGTGCGCGTCGAGAACATCTTCACTGACGCGTACCAGCCGTTGCGGCGGTGCACCGTGTAATCGGAGTTGAAGTAGTGGCGATGCCCTTCCGGCCAGGCCGGGGTCCAGCGGGCGCGCTCGGTGATGGCCGCAAGGCCGGCCAGCTCAGTCGGCAGGCCCCAGTTCCAGGTCTGCAGCATGCGGGCGGCGGCGGCGCGGATCTCCATGGCGCGGGGGGAGTCGAACTGCGACGCCTGCAGCAGCGCGGCGATGCCGTTGTAGCCGGTGGTCGATTCGCGGGCCACTTCGCGGCTGATCACCGAGACGTCGAAGTAGTTGCCGTAGAGCGACCAGGCCACGCCGTCGGCGACGTAGTCGCTGAAGGCCGCGAGCGATACCGGCGGCAGGCCGTATTGCGTGCCGCGGGTGAAGAGGGCGTACTTGGCGACGTCGTTGGCGAACGAGCCGCCGTAGCCGCCGGTGTAGAGCTGCGCACCGTGCTGGTGGAACGAGGCGTCGCTCTTGATCCCTTCGCCGGTGGTCGGCAGCGTGACCTTGGCCATGGCGTCGCGGACGAGCGCCAGGCGCGCGACATCATCCTTGAGCAGCGCGAGGCAGAGGTGGGTGTACGAGGACCAGACGAGGTTCTGTCCCGTCGGGACCGGGCCGACGATGCCGCGTCCGGTCGGGGAGCTGCCGATGCGGGTGCTGAGCGCGAGCACGAGGTCGTCGTAGATCTTGGGATCGACGTCCCCCCGCATCAGGACGAGCGTGGGAGCGAGGTCGAGCGGAATGCCGATGGTCCAGAACCACCAGTTGCCGAGGGGGAGGACCGTGGCGCCGTAGAAGTTGCGGGTGTAGCCGAGCGCCGACTCGATCTGTGTGCGCAGCATGGGGTTGCCGTGGAGCGCCTGCCCGGGGGTGCGGTAGGCCTTGGCCATGATGATGAGGCGGCGCGAGTGCTCCCAGGGGGACCAGCCGCCGTCCGGCCTCTCGGTGTAATTGATGTCGTTCCAGCTTCCGTCGCTGAGGAGGAAGCCCGGAGCCGTCACCTGACGGGCTTGGCTCTCGAGGCCGCCGATGGCGTCGCGCATGCGCGGAGCCGTGCGATCGGCGCCACCTGCCGTGTAATAGTCGACGAAGTTCTGGCGGACGACGTCGATGTCCGCTGCGGACGCGGCCGTGGCGACAAGGGAGAGGACGAGGGCACCGAGGAATCGCACGATTGTCCGAATAAGTGTGTCGGGCGCTACCGGTATTCCGGAAGTGCAAGACGCTCGAAGCGTTGCTACTGCCCTCCGACCGTTTCCTCCTGGATGTCGAGCTTCTCGAACTGCGTGGCGAGCAGCTTCACGCCCAGCCAGACTTCGACGACGAGGAGCGCCACGGCGGGCATGATGGCCACGGCGTAGAAGGCGGGGCCGGAGGCGACCCGCGAGGCGACGATGAACCCGATCGTCCCGACGATCCCGGCGGGCGCCAGCACCAGGGCCAGGAAGACGAAATTCGCGACGATGCCGAGGAGGCGCTGGCCGGTCATCACGAGCCCGCGCTGGTCCTCCTTCGACCGGACGATCCAGGCGGGGAAGTAGAGCGGGACGGCATTCCGGAGGACGAGCTGCGCCGCCGAGACCGGAATGGCGAAGAGCAGGGCGATGACGAAGATCTCCGGGCGGGCCAGCGCCGCGATCTTGCCGCTGGCGTGCGAGAGCAGGACCCCGGCAGCCGTCAGCATGGCGATCTCCATCGACGCCACGACGGCCAGCGGCGCCGCCAGCTCACCGATGACGAGCCGGTCGGGGCGCACCGGCCAGCTCTTGAGCAGCTCCAGGCGCGGCAGGTCGAGCCGGAAGTCCTGCTGGAACAGTGCGGTGCCGAGGAGCGGGAAGCCGGCACAGACGACGAGCGCGCAGATGGCCATGGCATCCCGCACAGAAGCGTCGGTGCTGTGGAACGACTGGAAGAGGAAGGCGCCGAACAGCAGGCCCATGATCAGTATCCAGGGCGAGGAGATCCG
Organism: Thermoanaerobaculia bacterium; assembly: GCA_036399695.1. Taxonomy (GTDB): domain Bacteria; phylum Acidobacteriota; class Thermoanaerobaculia; order Gp7-AA8; family Gp7-AA8; genus DASVEE01. The sequence goes on from DASWMP010000354.1 coordinate 10,870, forward strand.
CATCGCCGCGATCATGTTCTTCCAGAGGATCGCCACCTCCGGCGGCACCCGGTCGCGCAGGCGGAACAGCGGCGGAAAGCGGCGGATCGACATCGTGGCGCCGCTGTTCCGGTTCTGCATCCGCTCGCGCAACGACGCCCGCGCCTGCGAGGCGGTCATCGCCAGCTCCTCGAACGGGACGCGCAGCCGCGAGGCGGCGAAGAAGAGGAGCGCGGCAAAGGCCGCGACGCCGCTCCAGGAGAGGGCCACGGAGCTGACGCTGGTCGCGAACAGCGCCTGCGCGAAGAGCCCGGGGATGAAGAGGATCGCCCGCACCGCCGGCTCATCGAGGCCGCCGCCCGCGGCGAAGTCGTACCAGACCAGCCATCCGACGATGCCGGCCAGCGCGGCGCCAATGAGCCCCTGCACGAGCGGATGAATGCCGGCGCGGCGCAGCCGCGGACGCGCCAGGGCCACGAACGTCATGTAGATGTTGAGCGCGTTCACCACCAGCCAGAGCCCCACGACGTGACCGTTCGGGAGGCGGAAGAGGGAGAGGATGACAATGGTCAGGAGGACCTGCGGCTGCGCGCGCAGCAGTTTGTAGAAGAGGATCTGCGCGCGGCTGAGCGGCCCGGTGAAGAGGAACTGCTGCTCCCCTTCGCTGAACTCGAGCGCCGAGTGACCCGGCAGGAGCCAGGCCAGCAGGAGGATGGCGAGAGGCAAGAGGCTCAGGACCTCCGTCGGGACCTGGGAAAAGGTCACAGCCCGGCGTCCCGGACCGCCCGGGCGGAAGAAGAGGAAGCCGAAGTAGCCGATGGCAACAAGGAAGGAGATCAGATAGCGGGGATTCTTCAGCCGCCGCGCGCGCCAGACGATGCGGTTGATCCAGGAGCGGATGGTGACGAAGAGGAACGCGCGGATCACGCCTGTTTCTCCGTGATCTGCAGGAAGGCCTCTTCGAGGGAGACGTTGCCCCGTCCCTGGGCGATCTGCCATTTGAGGTCGTCACTGGTGCCGTACGCCACCCGCTTTCCACCCTGGATGACGAGGATCCGGTCGCACAGTTCCTCGACCAGATGCAGGAGGTGGGAGCTGAGGATCACGGCCGCGCCGGCCGCGGCACGCCGGGAGATCGATTCCTTCATCCGCCGGATCCCGAGCGGATCGAGCCCGGTCAGCGGCTCGTCGAAGATCAGCACGTCGGGCGAGTGGATGAATCCGCAGGCAATCATGAGCTTCTGCTTCATCCCGCGCGACAGCTCGGAGGGCAGCGACTTGCGTTTGTCGAGCAGTTCCAGCTCGCTCAGCAGCGGCTCGATCTGCGCACGGAAGCCTTCCACGCGATAGAGCGCGCCGGTGAACTCGAGGTGCTCGGCGACGGTGAGGTAGTCGAAGAGGCGAGGCTCGTCGGGAAGGAACGCGAGCCGCCGTTTGGCGTCGACGCCGTCGGTCTGGATATCGAAGCCGCCGATGCGCACCTGGCCCTCCGTCGGTTGATGAATCCCGCCGAGCGCCCGCAGCGTGGTGGTCTTGCCAGCCCCATTGGGCCCGACCAGCCCAAGGATCTCGCCCGGGGCGACGGAGAACGAAAGGTCGGAGACGGCCGTGAAGGAGCCGTAAAGTTTCGTGAAGGAGATGACCTCGACAGCCGGCACTTGCATGTGCGGATGTTACGGGGGATTGGGGGTGGGGTTGGGGATTGGGTGTGCTGGGGCGGGATTTTTCGGGTTTCTTTAGGTGAACCGTTGTTGGTTTTTGGTTGTTGGTTTTTGGTGGGGTTACCGCCACCGTCATCCGCGCCGCTCACCAACAACCCAAAACCAACAACCAAAAACCAGCCTCAAAGCAAAAAGGACGGCGCTCTCCGCGCCGTCCTTCGTAGTGATTCGCTAGGGGTCGTACTCAGATTACGTTGACATTCGCGGCCTGCAGGCCCTTCGGGCCCTGGACCAGGTCGAATTCAACCGCCGCGCCTTCGGGAAGCGTGCGGAAGCCCTTCGACTGAATGGCGCTGAAATGAACGAAGACGTCTTCGCCGCCGTCCATCGTGATGAAGCCAAAACCTTTCGCGTCGTTGAACCACTTGACTTTGCCGGTGCTACGCATTTCCTGGAAATCTCCTTCTGCTTCTCTCTCCGCATGAACGCAGTGATGGCACTGTTACCACTTTCCCGGTCCATTCAGAGTCGCGTGGTTTGCGCAACTATGGTTACTCACATATAATTTCCGAACCTGTGAGGCAGATGTTTCGTCGAAACCTTCAGTAACACGGAGGTAATTCGATGCGGACTCTGCTCCTCGCCCTGGCCCTCGTCTCGGCAACGTCCCCCCTTTTCTCCTCTTCCTCGCCGCGTGAATGGACCGACTCCACGCGCGATGTGTGGCTCGACGGCAAGCTCGACCGAAGCGTGCAGACGCTCTCCTCGACGGCGCCGCGCATGCTGGCGATCGTCTGCGGCGAAGAGGTCGTGATCCTCGACAGCGACGCGAAGAGCGTCTCCCGCGCGAAGAAGGCCGACTTCACCTTCACCGCCGACCGGACGAAAGCGACGTCCGCGGAGCTCCCCCGCGACGCCGTGGCGCCATTGGCGCGGCCGGACGGCTCGACCTATTTCGCCCAGGTGGACGGCAAGGCCATCCTCGTCACCGCGCACCAGAGCCCCTCCGGCGCGATGACGGTCGAGCAACTCTGGGAGACGGTCCCGGTGTGGCGCTCCATTGCCGACGCGTACAAGCCGGACGACAAGACGATCGCCCGCTTGCGCGCCATCACCGAGCCGGTGCGGCTGCAGGTCGTCATGGCTACCTGGTGCGGCGACAGCAAGTACCACGTGCCGCGCCTGCTGCGCGCCCTGGAGCTGGCGGACAATCCGAACGTCATCGTGGAGCTGATCGGCGTCGGCCCCGACTTCACGACACCGATGGACGTCGTGCAGAAGGAGCACATCACGAACGTGCCGATGGTGATCGTGCGTCGCGGTGACCGGGAGATCGGCCGCATGATCGAGACGCCCGCCGCCGCAACCACCGCTGACGAGATCGCGGACATCGTCGCCGGCGAGCAGAAGCCGCACCCGGGACGCATCACCCGCCGTAACAAGCTCGTCGAAGGCACTTACGTCTGGCGCGGCCGGAACAAGGCGCGGGAGACGTTCGAGCTGTACGACACGGAAAAAGAAGGGCTGGTCGCGCACAGTCTCATTCGCCGCGGCGCGGACACGATCGAAACGTGGGCCGCGCTCGACAAGGATCGCCGACCCGTTTCCGCCGAGGTGACGTATCGCGTGGACGGGAAGCTGACGCGCGTCCGCAGCCGCCGCGATGGCGAGCGCTGGATCTCGGTCTCCCGCGGCGGCGACGGCGGGATCATCGAGCAGACTCTGATGGTGCCGGCTTCGTTTGTGACGCCGGCTACCGCGCTCTACGGTTACGCGTCCGGCGAGGCTTTCGTGATCCGAGACGATGTCCCGACAGGCATCGGCGCCATGTCGAAGGTCGACTTTCATGCAAAAACGCGTGATACCGACTTGCGTCTCCCGCAAATCGTGAAATTCGCCGACGGCTCCTCGCGACGGTTGACGTCGCTGCGAAGGTAGTGCGCTGGTTCACTGGGGATTGACCGGAAGCCTCCGGCGGGCGGCCACGGGCCGCAGCGCTGGTTGGCCAAGCCGCAGTCGACCCTACTGACTAACGTGTTGACTGCGAAGCCGTGCGCTGAGCCTGAGGCAACAAGCGCTGCGGCCCGTGGCCGCCCGCCGGAGGCGCCCCGTCATCCCCGGTGAACCAGCTCGCTACATTCGGCGCGATTTCGGCGCGGCCCAGGAGCAGATCGGGCAGTTCGCGTAGTCGTGACTTCGGGCGGGGCAGTACTCCCGCCCGAAGTAGATGATCTGCAGGTGGCGGCGGCTCCACGTGTCTGGAGGGAACAGCTTCTTCAGGTCGCGTTCCGTCTGTTCGACGTTCTTGCCGTTCGACAGCGCCCAGCGGTAGGCGAGGCGGTGGATGTGCGTATCGACCGCGAAGGCCGGGACGCCGAACGCCTGCGACATCACCACGCTGGCGGTCTTGTGGCCGACGCCGGGGAGGCGTTCCAGCGCTTCCATGTCGGCCGGCACCTGACCGTCGTGCTCGTCGAGGAGCACCTGCGCCAGCTTCTTCACGTTCTTCGCTTTACCGGGTGCGAGGCCGACGCTGCGGATGTGGGCGTGGATCTCCGATTCCGGGAGCGCGGCCATCGCCTGTGGCGTCGAGGCGCGGGCGAAGAGGGCGGGGGTGGCTTTATTCACCTGCGCGTCCGTCGTCTGCGCGGAGAGGAGCACCGCGATCAGCAGCTCGAACGGGTTCTCGTGCAGGAGCGGGATCGGCGGGGCGGGGTAGAGGTCGTCGAGGATCACGCCGATGCGATTCGCCTTCTCCGCTCGCGTCAACGCAGCGCCTCCGCTTCGATCCACTTCGCGACGAACGGCGGCATCGGCGGCGACGGCTGGTCTTCGATGCCAATGACCGCGAGCACGTCGCGTGTAGGGATGGAAGCGCCGGGGCCGCGCAGCAGCGCGCGCATCACGCCGGAGGCGCAGAACTCGCCGCGGGCGTTCTCGATGACGTGCTCGAAGTAGAACCACTTCTCGTCCCAGCAGAGGATGCGGGAGCGGAGCGTGAAGCGCTCGAACGGCAGGACGGACCTGCGGTAGCTGAGCATCGACCCGCCGGCGATGGGCCGCCACTTGCGGCGCGCCAGGCCGAGGAGCGCGCCCGAGCGTCCGATGAACTCGACGCGGCCGAGATCCATGAAGCTGACATAGCGGCCGGCGTTCATGTGCAGGTTCAGGTCGCAGTCCGTCGGCATGCAGACGAACTTCAGCACCGACTCGTCGTGCACGCCGACGCGCGCGCGGAAGAGAGCGCGGACAAGGCTGAAGAGAAAGCGGAAGACGAGAACCATGAGAACAGTTGGCGGTCGGCAGTTGGCGGTTGGCCGTGGAGAAAGACCGCCGAAGTCTACCGCCAACTCCTGTCAGTTGACGGCTGGCTTTTCCACTGCCAACCGCCAACTGCCAACTGCCAACTAATTGAGATCGAAGAGCAGCACTTCCGCACCGGTCCCGCGGATCGTCACCGACGACTCGTCCGAGATCGCGGCGCCGTCGCCGGCGGCGAGCTTCTGGCCGTTGACTTCCGCTTCGCCGCGGGTGACCTGGAGCCAGCCGTAGCGGCCGGGGCGGAACTCGTGCGTCACGGCTGTCTCGCCGTCGAGCAGCGAGGCGTAGATCTCGACGTCCTGGTGGATCGTGACGGCGCCGTCGCGGCCATCCGGTGCGGCCACGAGCCGCAGTTGGCCGTTCCGCTCTTCCGTCGAGAAGTTCTTCTGCTCGTAGCCGGGCGTGATGTTGCGGCGGTCCGGGAGGATCCAGATCTGGAGGAAGTGGACCGGCTCCGTCTCCGACGGGTTCATCTCGCTGTGCATGACGCCTGTGCCGGCGCTCATGCGCTGCACGTCCCCGGGGCGGATGACCGAACCGTTGCCCATGCTGTCTTTGTGGCCGAGCGCCCCCTCGAGAACGTAGGAGACGATCTCCATGTCCCGATGTCCGTGCGTGCCGAAGCCGACGCCCGGCGACACGCGGTCTTCGTTGATCACGCGCAGCGTGCGGAAGCCCATGAATTCGGGATCGTGGTAATCGGCGAAGGAGAAGGTGTGGTAGGTGTCGAGCCAGCCGTGATTGGCGTGGCCGCGGTCGCTGGCTTTACGGATGTTGATCATCGTTCCTCCGGTGGTTGAAACATTGGTGCATTCCAGGGGCGAGTTGGCGGTTGGCGGTTGGCAGTTGGCAGTTGGCGGTTGGCAGTGGAACCGAAACTGCCGGAGGCCGGCTCTGCGCGATCGACCGCTTGCCCCCGTTGGGCTTGGCCGGGTTTCTCCACTGCCAACCGCCAACTGCCAACCGCCAACTCCCCTGTGCCACAATGCGCCTCCAATGCTCGGCGACGAACAGACCCCGCGCAAGCTCGGGGAGCGCACCGGGAAGCACTTCTGCGTGAAGTGTCTGGCCGAGGTGCCGGCGGACGTCTACCTGCGCAACGACCACATCTGCGATGACTGCGCCCGAGACGACGAGTACCCCTTGAAATCCACGCCGGGCCCGAGCTCCGAGAAACGCTGACATGCGTGCGGCCGTCATCCACGACTGGCTGACCGGCATGCGGGGCGGTGAGGCGGTCCTCGAGGGCATTCTCGATACGCTGCCGGAGGCCGAGCTCTTCACCCTCTTCCATTTCCCTGGCAGCGTCTCCCGCAGGATCGAGACGCGCCGGATCCACACCTCAGAGCTGCAGACGCTGGCACAGAAGACGAGCGACTACCGGCGCCTTCTGCCGCTGTTTCCGCGTGCGGTACGCAAGTGGGACCTCTCGCGCTTCGACCTCATCGTCTCCTCCAGCCACTGTGTGGCCAAAGGCATCGACGCGAAGCGGAAGCCTCATCTCTCTTACTGCCACACCCCGATGCGCTACATCTGGGATCTCTTCGACGACTACTTCCCCCGGTCGAAGCCGTTCCAGCGTGCGGGCATGATGGCCATCGCCCCCTGGCTGCGGCGATGGGATGTGGCGACGGCGTCCGAGGTGACGCGGTTCGCCGCCAACTCGAACTTCGTGCGGGAGCGCATCCGCCGCTACTACGACCGGGACGCCGACGTCATCCATCCGTTCGTCGACGACCAGTTCCTGCGGGGGCCGCTGGCCGACGAACGGGAGGACTACCACCTCATCGTGTCCGCGCTCGTGCCGTACAAGAAGATCGAGCTCGCCGTGGAGGCTGCCAATCGCAGCGGGCGGCGGCTGGTCATCATCGGCCAGGGACCGCTGTACGCCTCGCTCCTGAAGGCTGCCGGCCCCAACGTCGAGCTGCTGGGGCACGTATCGAGGGATAGAATCGTGGAACGTCTGTCGCGTGCGCGCAGCCTGATCCTGCCGGGAGTCGAAGACTTCGGGATCACGCCGCTCGAAGCGATGGCGCTCGGGACGCCCGTGGTCGCGCTCGGCGCGGGGGGCGTCCTCGACTCGGTAGTGAACGGCGTCACAGGAATTTTCTTCGAGCGGCCGGAGGTAGACGCGCTCGCCGAGGCACTCGTGCAAGTTGAGGCCGGTGAGTGGGATCGGCCGGGCATTCGAGCCCGGGCGGAGTCGTTCTCCCGCGCACGTTTCGACCGGGAGTTTCGGGCAGCACTGAATCGCGTCATCGGATGATCGAGAAGAAACACAAAGCACTGGCGTCGGTTTACCTCGTCAACGACGCCCTCGCGTCGAACCTGGCGATGCTGGCCGCGTGGATGCTCCGGTTCGAGCTCGCCGTCATCCCGGTGACCAAAGGGCCGCAGGACGTCGCCACCTACGTCAAGCTGCTGCCGATCGTGACGCTCGTCTTCCCGCTCGCCTTTGCGGTGCAGGGGCTCTACCGCATCCGTCCGGCGCGCGGCAAGGCGGAGGAATGGATCTCGGTCGCGATCGGCTCGGTCGTGGCCACGGTGATCCTCTCGGGCGTGCTGCTCTGGGTCCGGGTCGGCGATCCGGGCGTCCTCTACTCCCGCGCCACGCTCGGGCTCTTCATGTTCTGCGCGATCCTCTTCGTGATCGCCGGACGGACGATCGTCCGCGCGGTCGTCGAGCGGCGCCACCGGGAAGGAAAGGACCTCGATCGCGTCCTCCTGGCTGGCAACGGCGAGCTCGCCCGGGCCGTGCTGGCGCGCATGCAGACGCATCGCGAGCAGCTCGGGTTCCGCATCGTCGGCTATCTGAAGAACGGCGACGATGCCGATCTGCCGGGTCTCGAATGCCTCGGGCGCGTCAAGGACGCGGAAGAGGTGGTGAAGGCGCAGAAGATCGATCACGTCTTCGTCGCGCTGCCTCATGCGTCCTCGGCCGCGATGATGGCGCTCCTCGATACCCTGCAGCGCAACGTCGTCTCGATCCACGTCGTCCCCGACCTTCTGCAGTTCATGGTGCTGCGCTCGCGCGTCGAAGACCTCGACGGCCTGCCGACCATCAACCTCTCGGAGACGCCTCTCGAAGGATGGAGCCGTTTCGCCAAGCGGGCCTTCGATCTCGTCGTCGCCCTCGCGGCGCTGATCGTGCTCTCGCCCGTGATGGCCCTCATCGCCCTGCTGATCTGGCTCGAGGACCGCGGTCCCATCTTCTACCGCCAGGAGCGGATGGGGCTCGACGGCCGCTCATTCGACATCATCAAGTTCCGCTCGATGAAAGTCGCGGCGGAACAAACCACGGGAGCGGTCTGGGCGGAGAAGGACGATCCCCGCCGCACCCGCGTCGGCCGCTTCATCCGCGCCTGGTCGATCGACGAGCTCCCGCAGCTCTGGAACGTGCTGGTCGGGGAGATGAGCGTCGTCGGCCCCCGTCCCGAGCGCCCGCAGTTCGTCGAACAGTTCCGCGCCGAGTTCCCCCACTACATGCTCCGCCACAAGGTGCGCGCCGGCATGACAGGCTGGGCCCAGGTCCACGGCTGGCGCGGCAATACGTCCATCCGCATGCGCATCGAGCACGACCTCTACTACATCGAGAACTGGTCGCTGATGCTGGACCTGAAGATCCTGTTCCTGACGGTCACGCATGGCCTGCGGCATGAGAATGCGTACTAGCCTGAAATCCTGAGCGAAGCGAAGGATCAATGGAGCCACAGCGATGACGTCCACACACTCACGGCTGTGGCTCCATTGATCCTTCGCTTCGCTCAGGATTGGGTGCCCCATATAATCCGCCCCGACCATGGGTAAGCAATCGGAAGCTCTTTTTCAACGTGCACAGGAAACGATCCCCGGCGGGGTGAATTCGCCGGTGCGGGCGTTTCGCGGCGTCGGCGGCACGCCGCTGTTCATCGAGATGGCGCAGGGTGCGCGCATCTTCGACGCCGACAATCTTCAGTACATCGACTGTGTCGGCTCCTGGGGGCCGATGATTCTCGGCCACGGGCATCGCTACGTCGTCGAGGCCGTCAAGAAAGCGGCCACGCGCGGCTTCTCGTTCGGCGCGCCGACCTCGGCCGAGATCGAGCTGGCCGAGATGATCGTGCAGGCCATCCCCTCGATCGAGATGCTCCGGCTCGTCAATTCCGGCACCGAAGCCACGATGAGCGCGTTGCGGCTGGCGCGGGCGGCCACCGGGCGTAAGCGCATCCTGAAGTTCGAAGGCGGCTATCACGGGCATGTCGACTCGCTCCTCGTGAAGGCCGGCTCCGGCGGCGCCACGTTCAATACCCCCGACTCGGCCGGCGTGCCGAAGGAGCTGGCGGAGCTGACGCTCATCGCCCGCTACAACGACCTCGAGCACGTCCGCGAGCAGATGAGCGACGAAGTGGCGGCCATCATCGTCGAGCCGGTCGCGGGCAACATGGGCTGCATCCCGCCGGCGCCGGGCTTCCTGGCCGGGCTGCGCGAGATCTGCGACGAGCACGGCGCGCTGCTGATCCTCGACGAGGTGATGACCGGCTTCCGCGTCTCGTACAACGGCGCGCAGGCGCTCTACGACGTGCGCCCCGACATCACCACCCTCGGCAAGATCATCGGCGGCGGTATGCCCATCGGCGCCTACGGCGCGTCGCGGCAGTTGATGGAGCTCGTCTCACCGCTCGGCCCGATGTACCAGGCCGGCACGCTGTCCGGAAACCCTGTCGCCGTGGCCGCCGGCCGGGCGACGCTGAGCGTGCTGAAGAACTCCTCGATCTACAGCGACCTCGAAGAGCGCAGCGCCGAGTTCGAGGACGGCGTCCGCAAAGCCGCCGAAAAGCACAACGTGCCGATCCAGTTCAACCGCGTCGGCTCGATGTGGACGTTGTTCTTCGCCGAAGAGCCGGTGACGGACTTCGCGTCAGCCGACAAGTCGAGCCGGGAGAAGTTCTCGCGGTTCTTCCACCTGATGCTCGGGGAGGGCGTGTATCTGCCGCCGTCCCAGCTCGAGGCCGCGTTCTTCTCGGCCGCACACGCCAAGAAGGACATCCTGCAGTTGATCGAGCGGGTGGACCGGGTGCTGAAGAAGATTGCCTGGGAGTTCGAGAAGTAGGGCCTTACAACCCTGAGCGAAGCGAAAGGTCAATGGAGCCACAGCTATGCCGTCACTTCATGCGAACGACGTCCTGCCAAGCCGGCAGGATGTCGTTCCAGTACGGATTGACGCTCTGAATCGGCGCGACCTTCTTCGCCCGCGTCCATCCTTTCAGTTGTTTCTCCCGACGGAGCGCCGAAGCTTCATCCGGCAGAACTTCGTAATACACGACCCGGTCGAACGTGTAGCGTGCCGTGAATGCATCCGGTCGCGTTTTGAGCTGATGCTCCGATTTCCGACGCCACGGATCGGGCGTCGCACCGATGTACAGCGTGTGGGCGTTGTTACTGAGGATGTAAACGGTCCAAGGCGTCACGGCGTAGCTGAGGCTCCATTGATCCTTCGCTTCGCTCAGGATTGACTGCGGGAGAAGATCTCCAAAAACAACCGCGCCGCCAGCTTGGCGGTGAGCCCACCGACATCCCAAGGCGGTGAGAGCTCCGACAGATCGCTCCCGAGAAACTTCCCGGACGCCGCAATCTCCCGCACGACCGCAATCATCTCCCGCGAGCTGAGCGTGCCCGGCGCCGCCGCGGAGCTCCCCGGCAACTCCACCGCATCGATGTCGATCGACAGAAAGACCGCATCACACGTGCGCTCCAAGTCCCCCCGCACCTCCGCCGCGATCTCGCGCGCGCCGCGCTCATCGAACGCATCCACCGGCACGGTCTTCACCCCCTGCTCGCGCAGGTAGCGATCGTAGTAAGACGAATTCGCAAAGTCGCGCGTCCCCAGAATGAACGTACGCTCGCCGCTGCAGATGGGCGTCTCGAGCGCCCGCCGGTACGGCGTGCCGCTGGAGAGCGAGTCTTCATCCTCGTACTCGCGCACGTCGTAGTGCGAATCGATCACCACCAGCCCAAGCTTCAACTCCGGGCGCGCCTCGGCCAGACCGCGGATGATCGCGCCGGTGAGCCCGTTATCCCCGCCGATGAAAAACGGCGTCGCGCCGCCGGCGAAGATCTCCCGCGACGCCGCCTGCACCCGCTCGTGCGCCCGTCGCACGGACGTCGGCGGCAGATCGAGATCGCCGAGATCGCGGCACACCCGCCCCGCCAGCTCCACGCCTCCGCCGAACGTCGTCAGCGACGGCATCGCCTCCCGAAACGCCTTCGGCCCCAGCTTCGCGCCGGGCCGCGACGGGATCGAGCTGTCGAATGGCAGCCCAAGCAGCACAAAGTCCCCCCGCTCGAACGACTCGGAAGAAACCAGCAGGGAAGAGGCGCGCGGATCGCGCGGATCGGGCGACTTACGATGCATCATCGAGAGGAGTTTAAGACGTTGTCCGTTTTCCGTGCTCCGTTTGCGCGGCGCTCGTCGTGAAGCGCAGCGCGGACAACGGGGAACCAGCAACGGACAACGCCCCAGTCACCGCAATAACCGCCCGCCGTCCACCGGCACCGTTACGCCTGTCACGTAATCGCTGCCGGCGAGGAACACCACAGTCCTGGCCACTTCCTCGGCCGATCCGGGGCGTTTCAGGAGCGTGGGGGTGACGGCCTGGGCGGCGTCGGCGGGGTCGAATTCGTCCGGGAGGAGGACCGGGCCGGGGGCTACGGCATTGACGAGGACTTGCGGGGCCAGGGCTTTGGCCAGGCCGCGGGTCAGGGCGACGATGCCGGCTTTGCTGATGCTGTAGGGGAGCCAGGCGGGGAAGGGGATGGTCGCGGCGACGTCGGCGATGCTGACGATGCGGCCCCAGCCTCGCTCCTGCATGCGCAGGCCGAGGGTCTGGGAGAGGAAGAACGGCGCGCGGAGGTTCAGGGCGAAGGTGTCGTCGAAGTTCTCCCACGTCACTTCGCCAAGCCGCGCGCGGATGAAGTTCGCGGCGGAGTTGACGAGGATGTCGATCGGCGGCAGCCCGGCCAGCAGCGCCTCGACGCCTTCCCGCGTCGACAGATCGGCGGCGATGGCGTTCTCGCCCGACGCGGTCCGCGAGGTCACGAGCACGCGCGCCCCTTCCGCTTCCAGCGCCTGAGCGATGGCCAGGCCGACCCGTTTCGCGCCGCCGGTGACGAGGGCGGTCCGTCCGTCGAAGAGCGTCATGCTTCGTCCGGCCGCTCTCGAACCGAGAGCCAGCTTCCGAACCAGCCGGCGACCGTGCCGCCGCACACCAGCGCCGCGACCTTCTGCCACGGCAGGAAGCCGCCGAAGAGGAAGCCCCAGAGCAGCGAGCTCGAAGGATCGAGCGTGCGGCGGGCAACCTCGTAGACGCCGTAGAGCAGCAGCACCGAGGCGATGCCGCCGAGCGTTCCCTGGAGGAAGCCTTCGATGAGGAACGGGCCGCGGATGATCCGCTCCGTCGCGCCGACGAGGCGCATGATCTCGATCTCTTCGCGGTAGAGCATCATCGTCAGGCGGATGACGTTGGCGATCGTGAACGCCGCCGCCACCGCCAGGATCCCGCCGGCCACGAGGCCGACCAGATTGATCAGGTTGATGAGACGCTTGAGGCGCTCCAGCCACTCCCAGTCGAACTGCACCTGCTCGATGCCCGGCATGGCGCGGAGCTGCGTCATCTGCTGCTGGAATTGCGGCGTCTGCGCGAACGCGGGCGCGACCTCGATCTCGTACGACGGCGGGAACGGGTTCTCGTCGAGCTGGCCGACGACCTCCGTCAGGTTCGCAAAGTACGAACGGAAGCGGATGAGCGCCTGCTCGCGCGTGACGAACGTGCGGCGCGCGATCTGCGGATGCGAGGCGAGGTACAGTTCGACACCGCGGATCTGCTCCGGCGTGGCTTCCGGCTCGAAGTAGACGTTGACGCGCGAGCGTCCCTGCCAGCGCTCGACGGCGCGTTCCAGGTTCTCGGCGATGAGCATGAACGAGCCGAGGATCAGCAGGGAGATGGCGATCATGGCGATGGCCACGAAGCTCGTGCGCTTCGACACCCAGAGGCGGCGGAACGCCTCCCGCACGAAGTAGGAGAAAGTGTTCGAGGGGGTGTCGGGCTCGCGCCGGCCGGGGATGAAGTCGGTCTTGCGCGCCATCAGGAAGACCCGATACCGAACAGCCCGTCGCGGCGCACGAGGCGCTCGGGCGGCGTCACCTTCTCGTCGGCGAGCCGGCCGTGGTCGAGCACGATGACGCGCCGTCCGCTGCTGCGGATCAGTTCACGGTCGTGCGTCGCCAGCAGGATCGTCGAGCCGCGCAGGTTGGCTTCGGTGAAGATCTGCAGGATGTCGTGCGAGAGGTCGGGATCGAGGTTGCCGGTCGGTTCGTCGGCGATGAGCACGAGCGGATCGTTGATGAGCGCGCGGGCGATGGCCACGCGCTGCTGCTCGCCACCGGAAAGCTGCGGCGGATAGGCGTTGAGCTTGTGGTGCAGGTTGACCGTGCGCAGCGCCGCGTACGCCTTCTTCTTGTGCTCCTTCGGCGGGACGTTCAGCACCGTGAGGATGAACGAGAGGTTCTCGAAAACTGTCATCCGCTCGATGAGCTTGAAGTCCTGGAAGACCATGCCGATCTCGCGGCGGAAGTAGGGGAGCTGCGACTTCTTCATCGCATTGAGGTTCCGCCCGTTGACGACGATCTGCCCCTCGGTCGGCAGCATCTGCCGGAGGATCATCTTCAGCAGCGTCGATTTGCCCGCACCGCTGGCCCCGGTCAGGAAGACGTACTCTCCCTTGTCGATGTGGAACGTCAGATCGTGGAGGGCGGTCGAGTAGCGGTCGAACCGTTTCGTGACGTGATAGAAGTGGATCATCGGGGCGCCGTGTCATGATAACGCCGCGTGACGCGATTTCTCCTCGTCTGTCTCGGGCTGCGGGTTTGATCTTGGAGTGCGGTGGCGAACGCCACCGCTCTGGTACACGTGTAAAAGAGCGG
>DASWMP010000355.1:0-7154 GCA_036399695.1 Thermoanaerobaculia bacterium
TCTGTTACACGTGTCGCAGAGCGGTGGCTTTCGCCACCGCACTCCGAGATCCCTCGGGCAGCGCCCTTGCTTTTGCATGTGGCGCAAATCGCTCCCTCTGCTTTTTCTCCTGGCCGTCGCCTGTTCCTCTGCCTCCAGCGAAGAGGCATCGCGCTCTCTCGCGGAGCAGGCCCATCGCCTCACCGGCGCCGCCACTGACTACGATCCTCTCTTCCGCGCCATCGGGGACGCGCATCTCGTCCTGCTCGGCGAGGCCACGCACGGGACGCATGAGTTCTACGTCGAGCGGGCCCGCATCACGCGGCGCCTCATCGAAGAGAAGAAGTTCACCGCCCTCGCCCTGGAGGCCGACTGGAGCGACGCCGCACGGGTCGACCGCTACGTCCGCGGCGTGTCGGAGGACCGCACGGCCGCCGAAGCCTTGCGCGGCTTCGAGAAGTTCCCGGTGTGGATGTGGCGGAACCAGGAGTTCGCCGAGCTGGTCGAGGCCATCCGCGCGTACAACGACGCCCTGCCGGCAGGCGCCATGAAGGCCGGCGTCTACGGTCTGGATCTCTACGGCGTTCCGGAGTCGCTCGACCAGGTCGTCCAGCACCTCGGCAACGTCGATCCGGCCATGGCCGCCGAGGCACGACGACGTTACGCCTGCTTCGAGCCATTCCGGAACGATGAAGACCGCCTGGCCATGACTCCCTGCGCCGATGAAGCAAAGGCGCAGTACGAGGCCGTCCACGCGCGCTTCGAGCAGGCCACCGACCCGCGCCAACTGGACGAGCTCTTCTTCGCCGAACAGAACGCCCGCGTGGTCATGAACGGTGAGGAGTACTACCGCGAGTCGCTGCGCGGCCGCGTCTCCACCTGGAACCTGCGCGACCGGCACATGGTCGTCACGATGGACGCGCTCCAGCGCTACCTCCTGCGCCGCAACGGCCGCGACCACATCATCGTCTGGGCGCACAACAGCCACGTCGGCGACGCGCGCGCCACCTCCGTCTCGCGGCATGGGGAGTGGAACATGGGGCAGCTCGTGCGCGAGCGGTGGCCCCGCGGCAGCAGTTTCAGCCTCGGCTTCACGACGCACACCGGCACCGTCATGGCGGCACACGAGTGGGGCGGCAGCCCGGCGCTCCAGCAGCTCAACCCGTCGCTCCCCGGCAGCCATGGCCGTATCCTCCACGACACCGGCATCCCGGCGTTCCTGCTGATCCTCGGCGAGGTCGAAGGCTCCGGCCTGACCCGTAATCCCCGCCAGCAACGCGCCGTCGGCGTGATCTACCTGCCGCGCACCGAGGTCGACAGCCACTACTTCACCGCCACGCTCCACGAACAGTTCGACGCCGTGATCCACATCGATCAGACGACCGCCGTCTCGCCGCTGCCGTGAAAAGGCGTTTTCCGTTTTCCGTTGTCCGTTGTCCGTGCTGCGCTCGGCGAGCCTCCATGCTGCGGAGCACGGACAACGGACAACGAGCAACGGACAACGTCCCTTCACGTACCTTTTTTGCCCGGCCGACCTAACCTACGTAAACCTTCGTTCGTCTCTGTCGTAGAAGGCCCACTGAGGCGGGTTCCCTGCCTCTTCATCCTCTAGAGGGAGACGTCATGTCCAGACTCGGGAAGATCCTGTTGATCCTCATCGTCCTCGCTGCTGCCAGCGCCGGCGTTTACGCGTTCACGCGGAACGGCGGTAAAAAGGACGGCGATCTCAAGACCGTCGAGGTCATCAAGGGAGAGATCGTCGAGAAAGCCGTCGCGGTCGGCCAGATTCAGCCGCGCCAGAAGTTCCAGGTCAAATCCAAGATCTCCGGCATCGTGCGGCGCACGCTCGTCGAAGTCGGCGACACGGTGAAGGCGGGCGACCCGCTGTTCGAGATCGCCCCCGATCCCACCCCGCTGGAAGTCACGGAAGTCGATCGCCGCGTCGAATCCGCCCAGGCGTCGTTCCGCCGCGCCGAAGGGGATTACAACCGCGCGCAGGAGCTGGCCCGCTCCGGCGTGCTGCCGAAGTCGGACGTCGAAGCCCGCCGCGAGTCGTTCGAGCTCGCCCGCGTCGCCCTCATGAAAGCGCAGCAGGACCGCGAGCTCACCCGCCGCGGACGTCTCAGCGCCGGCGGCCAGGAATCGATCATCCGCGCACCGGCTGCCGGCACCATCCTCACCCGCGCCGTCAACCCGGGCGACCCGATCGTCCCCCTCACCTCCTACCAGCCCGGCACCGAGATGGCCACCGTGGCCAACATGTCCGACCTGATCTTCAAAGGTACGGTCGACGAGATCGACGTCGGCAAGCTCGCCGTCGGCCTGACGGCCCGCATCAAAGTCGGCGCGCTCCCCACCGACGTCGTCACCGGCAAGGTCTCGCGCATCGCCCCGCAGGCGCAGCAGAAAGAAGGCGCCACACTCTTCGACGTCGAGATCGAGCTCGAGCCCGGCCAGAAGATCACCCTCCGCGCCGGCTACTCCGCCAACGCCGACGTCATCATCCGCGAGAAGAAAGACGTCCTCATCCTCCCCGAGCGCCTCGTGACGTTCGAAGACGGCGGCAAGAAGACCACCGTCGAAGTCGCCTCCGCCACCGACCCCAAAGCCCTGCCGAAGAAACTGGACATCAAGACCGGCGTCTCCGACGGCCTCAACATCGAAGTCGTCTCCGGCTTGAAGCAGGGCGAGAAGGTCGTAGAGCGGCCGCCGAAGGAGATCAGCTAGTCAATCCTGAGCGTCAGCGAAGGATCTATGGAGCCACAGCGATGCCTGTGGCTCTCACCGTCGCTGTGGCTCCATAGATCCTTCGCTTCGCTCAGGATAAGAGGCGAGACACCAATGGTCACCTTCAAAGACGTCCTCCGCCAGCTCTTCCGCGACGTGCGGCAGGAGAAGCTGCGTACGTTCCTGACGGTCTTCGGGATCGTCTGGGGCACCGTGGCGATCAGCCTCATGCTCGCGTTCGGGACGGGGCTGCACAAGAACATGATCAAGCAGACGGCCGGGCTGGGCGACCGCATCGTCATTGCCTGGCCGGGCCTCACCTCCATCCCTTACGAAGGGCTGGGGAAGGGGCGGCGCATCCGCATCACCGAAGAGGACCTCGTCTCGGTGCGCAAAGAGGTGCAGGGGCTCAAGGCGATCTCCAGCGAGTACATGACGTCGATGAAGCTCGACTACGGGACCAAGACCCTGTCGGTCGACATCTCCGGCGTGGCCGCGGAGTTCGGCGGGATGCGCAATCTCATCGCCTCGACTGGCGGCCGCTTCATCAACCCGATCGACGACGACCAGCAGCGCCGCACGATCTTCATCGGCGACGAGTTGAAGAAGAACATCTTCGGCGAGTCCGACGCCATCGGCAAAGTCGTCCTCCTCAACCAGTCTCCCTTCCTGGTCGTCGGCGTGCTCGAGCCGAAGCCGCAGGACTCCAGCTACTCCGGCCGCGACAAGGAGAAGGCGTTCATCCCTTCCTCCACGTTTCGCGCGCTCACCGGCGACAAGTACGTCGACAACGTCGTCTTCCAGGCCGCCAACTCGGACGAGACGCAGAAGGTCATCGACAGCCTGCAGGGCGCTTTCGGCAAACGGCTCCGCTTCGACGCCAAGGACAAGGAAGCTCTGTCGATGTGGGACACGACCGAGCAGTTCAAGTTCTTCGACGTCTTCATGCTGGCCTTCAACGCCTTCCTCGGCATCATCGGCGTGCTGACGCTCATCGTCGGCGGCATCGGCGTCTCGAACATCATGAACGTCGTGGTCGAGGAGCGCACCCGCGAGATCGGGATCAAGATGGCGCTCGGCGCCAAGCAGCGCTGGATCCTCACGCAGTTCCTCATCGAGACGATGCTCATGACCTTCATCGGCGGCGCCATCGGCTTCGTCATCTCGTACAGCATCTGCTGGGCCTTCCCCCGCCTGCCCATCACCGCCGGCGCCGTGGAAGCCGTAGGGGTCCCGGATCTCTCCCCGATCGTAGCCATCCTCACGACCGTAGCCCTAGGCATCGTCGGCCTCGTCGCCGGCTACTTCCCCGCGCGCGACGCGGCCAGACTGGACCCTGTGGTGGCAATGAAGCTATGAGCGCCAATTCTGAGCGAAGCGAAGAATCAATGGAGCCACAGCGATGAACCCGACTTCATACACAGCACGATCGCGCAGAGCAGCGAGGAATGCTCCCAGCTGCGGCTCCATTGATCCTTCGCCCTGCGGGCTCAGGATGATCACACCATGAACACACACGTCATCCTCACCCTCTTCAAGAGCTCCGCGCAGCTCCAGAAGAAGCGCGCGTTCCTCACCATCGCGGCGATCGCGTGGGGAACGGTCGCGATTCTGCTGTTGCTCGCATTCGGTGAAGGGCTCAAGCGGCAGCTCGACCGCAACCGCCGCTCCACCGGCGAGAACCTGGCGGTGCTCTGGCCGGGCGAGACGTCGAAGGCGTGGAAGGGGATGCCGCCGGGCCGGCCGATCCGCCCGCGCATCGACGACGCCGAGATGCTCCGCCAGCAGATGCCGGAGCTCAAGAGCGCGCATGCGGAAGTCGTCTCCTGGCGTACGGCCCTCACGTGGGGACGCAAGACCGTCAACGGCCGTGTCCTCGGCGCGCACCGCTCCTACGGCGACAGCCGCGTGCACTACCCCCGCCCCGGCGGCCGCTGGATCAGTGCCGCCGACGAGGAGCAGCGCCGCCGCGTGGTCTTCCTCGGCGACGAGATGGCCCGCGACATCTTCGGCAAGGAAGACGCCGCCGTCGGCCAGACCCTGCTGCTGAACAACGCGCCCTACACCGTCATCGGCGTCATGCAGAAGAAGACGCAGATGGGCGTCTACGGCGGCCCCGACCAGAACCACGCCGTCATCCCCATCACCACGTTCAAGGCGCAGTTCGGGCGCGATCGCGTGCAGGTCCTCGTCATCGAGACGTCCACGTCCGAGGGGATGAAGCCCGCGCTCAAGCGGGTCAATGAGATCCTCGGGCAGAAGTACGGCTACGACCCCACCGACGACCGCGCCTTCGGCACCTGGGACATGGTCGAGAGCTCCAAGCAGATGAAGATGATGCTCGTCGGCATCCAGATGTTCCTCGGCATCGTCGGCGCGCTCACGCTCATCATCGGCGGCGTCGGCGTGGCGAACATCATGTACGCCGTCGTGAAGGAGCGGACGCGCGAGATCGGCGTGAAGATGGCGCTCGGCGCGAAGTCGCGCTGGATCATCTGGCCGTTCGTCCTCGAAGCGCTCGTCTATACCTTCGTCGGCGGGCTGCTCGGCATCACCATCGCCACGCTCCTCGTCACCGGGATGGGCTTCATCCCCACCGAGGGGAACAAAGTCATGGAGTTCCTCGGGAAGCCGACGCTCTCACCCGTCATCGGTATCATTACCTCGATCATTCTCGGCGTCATCGGCCTCTTGGCCGGCTACTTCCCGGCGCGCCGTGCTGCCGCCGTCGATCCCGCCGCGACGTTGCGTTACGAATAGCCGTTACGAATAGGAGATCCCCCGTGCAAGCGATCATCTCGATGACAGACATCCGCAAGGTCTACGACACCGGCAAGGTGAAGGTCGAAGCGCTGAAAGGCATCAACCTGCAGGTCGGTGCGGGCGAGCTCGTGGCCATCGTCGGTCCCTCCGGCTCGGGTAAATCGACGCTGATGAACCTCCTCGGCTGCCTCGATACGCCCAGCTCCGGCGTCTACCAGCTCGGCGGCGAGAACGTCCAGGGCGTCACCCGCGATCAGCTCGCCGAGATCCGCAACCGGCGCGTCGGTTTCGTCTTCCAGAACTTCAACCTCCTGCCGCACATCACGGCGCAGGAGAACGTCGAGCTGCCGCTGCTCTTCGGCGGACGTCCGCCGAAAGAGCGCAGCCGCCGCGCGCAGGAGCTCCTCGAGCGCGTCGGCCTCGGCGCCCGTTTCGACCACAAGCCCACCGAGCTCTCCGGCGGCCAGATGCAGCGCGTCGCCATCGCCCGGGCCCTGGCCATGGAGCCCGACATCATCCTGGCCGACGAGCCGACCGGCAACCTCGACTCCTCCTCCGGCTCCGACATCATGAGCATCTTCACCGAGCTCTGGAAAGCCGGCCGCACCCTCATCATCATCACCCACGACCCCGCCCTCGCCCGCCGCGCCAGCCGCGTCGTGGAGATCAAGGACGGCTACATCACCAGCGACGAGAGGAACGAGATCGCGGCGTAGGAGCGCGTGTGCGTTGCTCGTTGTCCGTTTCCCGGGATGGTTTTTGGTTGTTGGTTGTTGGTGCTCCGCTGCCAGCAACCCTCGCCGAGCAGAGCACCAAAAACCAACAACCAAAAACCAACAACCAACAACGGGCACCGAGCAACGCGCCTCCCCGTGCTTCCACGACGCTCGTCCCTCCCTGGGTGCCGTTCATCACTGCAATCCAGCCGCTGGTCACGAACCGGGAACGCGTGTAAATGATCGGTGTATAGTCACCGTGTGGCGCAGAGGAAGAAAACCAGCCCCCCGAAGAAGACGCTGACACGCGACGAATGCCTGATGATGAGGCAGCTTTGCGCCAGCGCGAACCTGCGCCGCGCCGCCCGGAACGTGACGCGCCACTACGAGGCCGCCCTCGTCAAAGCGGGCGTCACGGCCACCCAGTTGCCGCTCCTCGCGGCGGTGAACAGCAGCGGCTTCCGCACCATCGCCGGCCTGGCCGAGGATCTCGACCTGGAGCGTTCGACCGTGTCGCGTGACGTGTCGGTCCTCGAGCGCAACGGCTTCGTCCGATTGCGCCCCGGCAAAGACCTCCGTACCCGCGAAGTCGAGCTGACCACCAAGGGCAACACCGCCCTCGTCCGCGGCTTCGACTACTGGAACGAAGCCCACCAGACCCTCAAAGACCTGGTCGGCCGCGACTTCGACACCATGCTCGGCGCCATCCGCCACTTCGCCAAAGTGACCCAGGAATCAAGCGCCTCCCCCCGCGCCAAGCGCGCCGTGTCGTAGGAATCCGATCTTGGAGTGCGGTGGCGCACGCCACCGCTCTGGTACACGTGCCGCAGAGCGGTGGCGTGCGGAGGGTGTCTCAAATCCATAGTCCGCCGAAAAACCATTTTTTTACGGACGTCGACAGCCACGCGGATCGCTTGGACGAGCTCTGGTGAAGGAGCGGAAGTTGGTTGACGAGCGAGCGAAGTCGCC
>DASWMP010000356.1:0-26340 GCA_036399695.1 Thermoanaerobaculia bacterium
ATTCCGCCGAATATCGGGCACCCGCGGGCACGCTGGCATTCAATGTGGGACAGACACTCTTGTCTGTCTGCGCCCGCAGGCGCCGGTTTCTAATCAGGCCATCAGAGTGTGTGCGCTCCGTTTTGAGACACCCTCCTGCGCCCCCGCACTCCCAGATCAAGGCGTCGCGAACGCCGCCTCCGCCTTTTCGTCCTCACCAACAACCAACAACAGCCCCCGCCGCCCCCCTCACTCATCCCTTGCCACCAGGCCCACTCTCACGGCGAACCGCACAAGGCCCGTCAGGTCGCGGACGTCGAGCCGCTTCATCAACTGGTTGCGGTGTGCTTCGACGGTGCGGTAGCTGAGGTTCAGGCGTCTTGCGATTTCTTTGCTGGTGTGGCCTTCGGCGACGAGTTGGAGGATCTCGCGCTGGCGGGGAGTCAGGGCGCCGAGCGGGTCAGGTGTGCCGCCGGTGCGGCTGACGTAGTCGTCGACGACGCGTTTCGAGACGGCTGGGCTGAGGTACGTTTCGCCGCGGGCGACGGCGCGGATCGCGAGCTCGAGCTCCGCGACGGCCGAGCCTTTCAGCAGGTAGCCGGCGGCTCCGGCGCGGAGGGACTGCAGGACGTACTCCTCCGAGATGTGCATCGAGAGGATGATCACGCGCATCGACGGGTCGATCTTGCTGAGGCGCGGCGCTGCTTCGAGGCCGTTGAGGCCTGGCATGCCGATGTCCAGCAGGACGAGGTCGGGACGGAGCGTCTCGGCGAGAGTGAGCGCCTCGTAGCCGTCGCCCGCCTCACCGACGACCTCGACGCCGTGGAGACTTTCGACGAGGCCGCGGATGCCGGCGCGTACGAGCGTGTGATCGTCCGCGAGGAGGATGCGAATCGGTTTCATACCGGACCTCCGAGAGGGAAGTGGACGGAGACTTCGGTACCGTGGCCGGGCTTCGTGCGGATATCGATCGAGCCGCCCGCGAAGGAGACGCGCTCCTGCATCCCCAGCACGCCCAGCGACGCGCCGTGCACCGCGCGCTCGTGTACCGCGCTGAGGTCGAAGCCGGCACCGTCATCGCGCACCGACAGCTCCAGCATGCTCGCTGACGCACGGAGTGACAGCCAGACGTTCTTTGCCGACGCATGCCGGGCGACGTTCGTCAGCGCCTCCTGCGCCACGCGAAAGCAGGCCGTGGCCACGTCGCGATCGAGCGGCGGCACCGCTTCCACGGCGAGGTGCAGCTTCAGGCCTGTCTGCTGCGCGAAGCGGTCGGCATGCGAACGGATCGCCGCCGACAGGCCGAGGTCGTCGAGCATCGCCGGGCGCAGCTCGTGCGCGAGGTCGCGAACGGACTTCATGGCCCGATTGATGTTTTCCACGGCATCGGCCAGCCGCGGCGGAGTCGAGCCGATGTTGATCTGGATGGCCGTGAGGAGCTGTCCGAGCTCGTCGTGCAACTCGGTAGAGAGACGCCGCCGCTCTTCCTCCTGGACCGTGAGCAGCCGCCGGGAAAGCGACTTCAGGAGCTCGCGCTTGCTGCGTACCTTTTCCACGAGCCGGCAGCGCTCGATGGCCGGCGCCACACGATCGGCGACGACGCGCAGCAGGTCGAGCTCGTCCTCCGTGAACGTGCGTTCGACGAGCGACGTCACGACGACGGCACCGATGATGTTCCCTTCCACCACGAGCGGCGCTCCCATCGCGGAGCGGAGATGAACGCCGAGATTCGCCGTCCAGCTCTGCCACTCCGGCGCGTCGGGCTCGGGCAACGTCGGGAAGATGAGGGGGCGTCCTGCCTTGATGGTCTGCCCCGAGATGGGGGTCGTGAGCGGCACGCGCACCCCGGCGACGCGCTCCTTCGGGAAGCCGTCGATGGCGCGGATCGTGAGGCTGCTCCGCTCTTCGTCGAGCAGCGTGACGAGGGCGTGATCCGCGCCGAGGGTGTTGCGCAGTCGTGCCAGCACCTCGCCGAGCAGGTCGTCCAGCTTCATCCTGCCGATGGCGTCGTCGGTGATGCTCTGGATCGCGTGGAGCTTCGCCAGGGCGGATTCGGCGGTGGCGAGGAGGCGCAGGCGCTCCTGATCGGCGTGCTCCCGCTCGATCGCCAGCGCCAGCACGTTCGCCATCGACTGCAGGAACTCGATGTCGTCCTCGCTGAACGCGCGCGGCACGAGTGAGTGCGCGGTGAGGAGGCCCCACGGCTGTTCACGTCCGCGGATCACCGTCGTGAGGATCGTCGCCACCTTGTAGTCGCGCAGCAGCCAGGAGGTGGCGAAACGGGTGTCGTTCGACAGGTCGCCGACGATGATCGGCTGCTCGTTGGTGATGACGTACTCCGCGATGCTGCCGTCCGCGAGCGGCACCGTCGCACCGGCCGGGAGGTCGTCCCAGCCGACGTGCGCGCGCAGGAGGATGTCGCGGCGATCGCGCCGCAGCTCCCAGACGATGGCTCGTCCGGTGCCCAGCCCGCCCGAGGCGAGGGAGACGGCTTCCTGCAGCAGCGTGTCGAGATTGCGCGCGCGCATCGCCGTCACCCCGAGCTGTGCGACGGCCGACTGCTGCCGGCTGCGGCGGTCGAGCTGCTTGAGACGGAGCGCCGGCGTCTCGATGGCCTCCCATTCGCCGTCGCGTTTCGCCAGCGCAAGCTGGTGGGCGTGGGCGACGTCGAGGATACCGGCGGCGCCGGTGGTGGCGAGCGGGTAGGCGCAGAGGACGACCATCGGCATGTCCGCGACCGCGTTTTCGAAGTCCCGTTCGTAGGCGCGGAAGTCGTTCCACATCGCTTCGTGTACCCACGACGTGCAGCCGGCGACGCGCACGCCGTCGAAGCCGCGCTCCCGCGCATCGTTGCCGAGCTTCGTCCAGGCCACGCGCAGCGCCTGCACGTCCAGGATGCCTTCGCGCAGGTACCACTCGCGCGCCGGCTGCAGGATGACTGTCCCTTCCTCGAGGAAACGGTCGAACTCCGGCACGGTGCGGCGGAAGGCCTCACCGATCATCGCGGGCGTCAGCGACGGGGCGTAAAGCCAGAAGCAGACTTCGCGCTGCTCCAGACCCGCCGCGAAATACGGGACCATCGTGCCGAGGAGGTCCGCCTCCGTCTCATAGAACAGGCAGAGATGCGTGCCCCACGGCATCCCGCCGACCGGAGGGATCCCGCTCCTGCGAATCGGCTGTGACATGAAGCCGTGATTGTGCTCCTGAATGCGGCGGAGGGGGTGACTAAGTGTTTACCGCACGCCTTCTACGTAGTTCGACGACTGTGGTGCTTTCTGTCCGGAGCGTACGTTGTGCGAGTAATGTCAGTCACCACGTACCCCGCCAGCGACGCCGTCCGCGTGCTCGTCGTCGAAGACAGTGAAGTCGATGCGCGCGTCCTCGAGACCGTGCTGCAGCGGTCCGGCTTCACGGCTCATCGCGCGACGTCTCTGCGGGGTGCGGTGACCGCCCTCCGCTCCGGGGATTTCGACGTCATCCTCTCCGACCTCGGACTCCCCGACAGCGACGGCCTGGACACGGTCGACGCGCTGCTGCGTCACGCAGTCTCCTTACCGATCGTGGTGATGACGGGCCGTGATGACGAAGAGACTGCCCTGCGCGCCGTGGCCGCCGGGGCACAGGACTACCTCGTGAAAGGGAGCACGAATGCGCGCGACCTGGCGCGCTCGATCCGTTACGCGGTCGAGCGGGGGCGCACGATGCGCGAGATCAGCAGCAGCGAGGCCCGCCTGCGCACGATCCTCGACGCAGCGCTCGACGCGGTCGTGAGCATGAACCACGACGGCTTGATCGTCCTCTGGAACCGCAGCGCCGAGGAGCTCTTCGGGTGGCGCCGGAGCGAAGTGCTGGGGCGGCCGCTCGCGGAGGTGATCGTGCCGCTACGGTTCCGCCATGCGCACGAGCGCGGCCGGTGTGCCTTTCTCGACAGCGGTGACTCCTCCTTCGTCGGCAAGCGGGTGGAGTGGGTCGCGTTGCGCCGCGACGGCAGCGAGTTTCCGGTCGAAGTGCGGATCACGGCCGACGCGGACCGTGTCGGCATGACGTTCACGGCGTTCATCTCCGACATCACCGCACGGCGCCGGGCGGAGGAGGAGCGCGCGACGTCGGAGATGCGCTTCCGCACACTGGAGCATCAGCTCGAACAGGGCGCCCGCGTCGCGTCGCTGGGCCGCGTCTCGGCGTCCGTCGCGCACGAGTTCAACAACCTGCTGATGAGCGTCAGCCCGTTCGCCGAGCTGCTGTGGAAGCGGGGACAGGAGGACCCGGCGCTGGAGAAGCCGGCCAACCACGTGCTCAACGCCGTGCGACGCGGCCAGCGGCTGACCGACGAACTGCTCCGCTTCACGCACCCGCCGGAGCCGCGGATCGTGACGCTCGACCTGGCCGCGGCGATCGCCGACCTCGCCGACGAAGCGCGCGGCCTGCTCGCCGAGCGCCGGCTGGAGGTGGAGTTGCCGACGGCGCTCACCGCCCGCGTCGATCCCGATCAGCTCGTGCAGGTCCTGCTGAACCTCGTCACGAACGCCCGCGATGCGACGGAGACGGGCGGCACGGTGACGATCGGCGCCGCCCCCGCCGCGGAGCTGCCCTTCCTGCTCCAGACGTTTCCGGCGCCGGGCGACTTTGCGGCCATCTACGTGCGCGACGACGGCTGTGGCATCTCAGCCGAGGCGAAGCAACGCATCTTCGAGCCCTTCTTCACCGCCAGCCGCAAACGCCGCGGCACCGGCCTGGGCCTGGCCGTCGCCTATCGCATCGTCGACCAGCACGGCGGCCACATCCTGCTGGAAAGCGAGCCGGGGGAGGGGAGTACGTTCTACGTGATGGTGCCGATCTCACCCGAACAGCGGCCGTAGCAGCGTGTGCTCACGTAGCGCGCGTTCCATCCCCGGTTGCCAGTCCTCGCGCGGTGTTTCGCCGTGCAGCAGCGACGACAGCATCGTCCGCGCGGCGGCGTTCAGCTCGAGCGGAATCGTGAAGTCGTCCGACAGACGCCCCAACGACTCCACCACCTGCGTTCGCGCATCGACTCCCGGCAGCAGCCCCTCGAGTGCTTTCCGGATCGGTTCCCACGAGCGAAAGCTCAAGAGCAGCGCCAGCACGATGCGGTCGCGTGCCGTCGTCACGCGGCTCCAGTTGATCGAGGAGAAGAGGTCCGTCTCGCTGCCGGCCGTCTCGATGGTCGTGAACCACTCCCCCTGGTGCTTCGCGCCCGCGGCGATGACGTCGCCGAGGGCGCCGGCGTTCCGGAGGTAGCGCCAGTTCTCCAGCAGGTGCCACACCGCGTCCCACGGCCGTTCGCGCTCCACGAGCTGCTTCACGTACGGCACGCCCGCCGTGGGCGAGGTCCGCAGCGCCTCGGCCATCTTGCGTGTGTGGCGGAAGCGCTCCGGATAGCCGACCTCCAGTGACTCCGCACGGAACACCTGCGTCGCGATCGAAGGCCGGATGTACTGGAACTGCCGCGGCGACGGCGTGAGCGCCGGCGTGCGCACGACCAGCACGACCGTCGGCTGGCTCACGTGCCACACCTGATGGATGAAGCTCTGGCCGGCGTCGATACGCCGCACCTGGCCGTCGCTGATCGCTTCGATGCCCTTCAGCCGTAATCCGCCGACCTGCACGCTCGGATCGATTGCCTCCGCGGTAGCGAAGTCGAACGTGCAGTGGATCGTCACGCCCGAGAGGTTCATGAAGGCGCCGGCGAAGTTGTGGTCGTGGATCACGACCTCCGGTGAGGTGTAGGCGTAGACGTTGACGAAGAGGCGCGGGCTCGACCAGACGGTGAACGCCGGCGGCCCGAGCGGCCCGAACGGATTGCACGCCTCGGGGAACTCCTCGCCGGCCAGCGTCCACTCGGCGAGCGCGCCGAGGTCGTACTCCCGGTCGGGCCGCGTCTCCATCAGCAGACGAGCGGCGATGCCGGGAAGGTCATCCGGCTCGTAGCCGGCGGTCTTCCACTCGGCGTCGATCTTCTCGGCCAGCTTCCGAAGAGTAGCGATCACTTGACGTTGTCCGTTGCGCGTTGAGCGTTGCTCGTTGCGCGTTGCTCGTTGCGCGTTGTCCGTTGTCCGCTGTCCGCTGTCCTGTGACGTTGCCCCAACTGGCCGGCTGTCGCTGCCTTTACGGACAACGAGCAACGAGCAGCGGACAACGAGCAGCGGACAACGTCGCGATCTCCAATTTAGGACCGTGGAGATTTATCTCCTGCGACAATAGTGTAACGACCGCTCGCCCGAATGAGTGCACACTCATGGATTCAGGAGGGACACGTGGAGCTCGTCCAATGCAAAGTCGGGAACGCGAGTTTCCGTATGGTCGTTTCCAACCCGTGGGAGCGGTTTCGCGTCGAGACGCTGGCCTCGAAGGAACCGGAGACCGTCCGCTGGATCCTCGACAACTTCCGCGACGGCGACACGCTGCTGGACGTCGGCGCGAACGTCGGCATCTACGCGATCCTAGCCGCGGCGTACAACCGCGCCGGCACGGTCGTCGCTGTCGAGCCGATGGCGGCCACGTTCGCCCGCCTCTGCGAGAACAGCGTGCACAACGAGCTTCAGAACTTCCGGCCCTACTGCCTGGCCATCGGCGCGGAGAACGGTCTGACGACGCTCAACCTGACCAGCCTCGACGCCGCCTCGTCGATGCACTCCGTCGGCGACTCCGGCGTGTTCGAAGAACCGGTCGTGCTCACCGCCGGCATCAGCGTCGTCACGCTCGACACGCTCGCCGCGACCGCCGGCGTCCCGAACCTCATCAAGATCGACGTCGACGGCGGCGAAGACGCGGTGCTGGCCGGCGCCGCGAACGTCCTGCGCGACCCGCGCCTCCGCTCCGTGCTCGTGGAATTCAACTGGACCGACGGCAACGACGGCCCGCACTACCGCGACGAGCCGCTCGTGAGCGCCGGCTTCCGGCGGGAGGCGGTGGGCATCGAGTACGCGCGGGAGGCCATCCGCTGGCAGAACACGATTTACTCTCGGCCTCCGCTCTTGTAGCGTCGCAGCATGACGAAGGAACGGGTCGTGATGGTGCACAGCGGCGGATTCACCTCGAGGCAATGGCGGAAGCTCGTGACGCTGCTCGAGCCACGCTTCGACGTCCTCACCCCCGATCTCCTCGGCTACGCGCCGGACGCGCCCTGGCCTGATGGCAAACCGTTTCATTTCCGCGAGGACCTCGACTACCTCGAGGCGCTCCTCGACCAGGCTCCGGGCGAGGGGGCGCACCTCGTCGGCCACTCATACGGCGGCTTCCTCGCGTTACAACTCGCCCTGCGCCGGCCGGACCTCGTCCGCTCCATCGCCGCGTACGAGCCGGTCGCTTTCGGCATCCTGGACGAAACCGAAGACGCCGGCGTGCTCGCGTCCCTCTCGGACGTGAAGCGCACCTGGGAGCCGGACGCCAGCGGCGCCGACGAGACCTGGCTCCGCTCCTTCGTCGACTGGTGGAACGGCCGCGGCGCCTGGGACCACCTCGCCGAAGAAACGCGCACCGCCTTCCGCACGCTCGGCTGGAAGGTGTACCAGGAGGTGCTGACCCTGGCCGCCGACCGCACCAACGCCGCTACCTACGGAACCATCACCGCCCCCACGCTCCTCCTCGGCGGCGAACGATCGCCCCTGACCGAACGCCGCGTCGTCGAAAAACTCGGCGCCGCATTGCCCAACGCGAAGGTGCAGCTCTTCGAAGGCGTCGGCCACATGGGCCCGATCTCCCACGCCCCTCTCGTGAACGCCGCCATCGCCGAGCACCTCGGGTAACCCGGCGCAAGGAGCACCCATCGTCTCCCTGGCGCCCGCGTCGTCACGCGGGCATCCATACTGCTCAGCGGCATGTGGGGGAACGTGGCTGAATGAGCATTCGTGGAGTGATGGCCGTGCTCATTGCCGTGCTCGCGGGCGCCAGCGCTTACGCGGCCGAGCCACCGGCGCTCCGCCAACTCCTCGAGCAAATCGACGCCCTTGCGGCGCGGCAGGACTGGCCCGCGGCCGAGGCCGCGGCGCAGGCGGCGGTCACGCGCTATCCGCAATCACGCGATGCGCGGCTGCGTCTCGCGCAGGTCGCATTGTGGAGCGGTGACTACGCCAAGGCCGGCCCGATGTTCGGCCGCCTCGTCGAGCAGAATCCCGGAGACGTCGAAGCGAGGCTCGGGCAGGCGCAGGCGGCCTACTGGTCCGGCGATTACCGCCAGGCGCTGCGGCACTTCGAGGCCGTTCTCCGCCTGCGGCCGGACGATCCTGACGCCACGCGTGCGGTTCGCGAGATTCGCTCCGCCGCGCGACCCGGCTACACGGCAGGCGCGGGCGGGATTTCCGACGATCAGCCCTATCGCGCGACGAGCAGCGGCGCGAGCGTCTACTTCTTTTCCGATCCACTCACCCGATGGGAGCTCGGCGCCGCCGCCACGAGACTGCATGCCGGCGACGCGTCGGCGCACGCGCAGGAGCTTTTCGCTGGCGGAGAGACGGTCCTGCCTCGCGCCGGGTTTCGTCTGGGCGGCAGGCTGCGAGCGATGCAGTTTCCGGACAGCCGGAGAGAGCTGCTGCCGATGCTCTCCCTCGAGCGGCGCGCCGGCCGGTCACGCGTCACGCTCCTGATCGAGCGGCGCGAGCTGCTGCGGGCCAGCACCGCCCTCCGCTCACATCCCTTCGCCGACGTGGCGGCGGTCCGCTGGAGTGGCGACGGGGTGCGAGCGACGCGATTCGCGGTTGGTGCCGAGTCGCTCCGCTATTTCGACGGCAACCGTGGCGCGAGCGCCGACGGCTACATCCTGGCGCCGTTCCGCCGCTTCTCCCTCGGCGCCTCCGCCGCCTGGCGGGACACGCGCGCCTCGCGATTTCATCCCGAGAGCGGCGAATACGATCCGTACTGGACGCCGCACGACCTGCGCGAGGTGCGCGCCATCGCCGCCGCCTCGTTCCGGCGCCCCCGAGCCACCGTCGACGTCCATCTCGACGGCGGCATCGCCCGCGATCGTGTGGTCTACTTCGGGCCGGAGAGCGCATCATTCAGCCGAACGTTCCACCCATGGCGCGCCTCGCTGGCTGTTGGCGCGCCGTTGAACGGGCAGACCACGTTCCACGTATCGGCGGAGCGGGTTTCGACTGTGTTCTATACCGCCAATGAGATCCGCGCGAGCGTGGCTGGACGATTCTGAGGTTTACCGGCATCGCCGCGCCCGTCCGGTCCAGCGCTGGGAGCGGTGGGTTCTCGGCATCCTGCTCTTCCTCGGCGCGCAGAGCGTCGTGCTCTTCGCGCTCTGGTGGTTCCGGCGCGAGCACGTCGGCAACCCGGTCGCCTTCGCGCTGCTCTCGTTCGCCACCTGGTACGGCATCTCCCGGATCGTCGTCGGCTGGTACAACGTCTTCCACATCGAGCAGCCGGAGCCGCGGCCCGCACCTGACGGCCTCTCCGTCGCGATCTTCATCACCTCTTCGCCCGGTGAACCGTACAAGATGTTCGTGCGCACGCTCACCGCGGCGCGCGCCATCCGCTATCCACACACGACCTATCTCCTCGACGATACGCGCGACCCCCGGTTCGCTGCACTGGCGGCCGAGACGGGTGCGGTGCATCTCGAACTCGTCGGCTTCCCCGGCGCGAAGGCGGGCAAGATCAACGAAGCGCTGCGACGCACGGCCGAAGAGATCGTGCTCGTCCTCGATCCCGACCACATCCCCTTCCCCGAGCTCCTCGACCGGGTCCTCGGTCACTTCGACGATCCTGCCGTCGGCTTCGTGCAGGTAGCGCAGACGTACTACAACGCGCAGAGCTCCTTCGTGGCGCGCGCCGCTGCCGAGCAGACGTTCGCCTTCTACGGCCCGATCCTGCAAGGCATGCACGGCACCGGAACGTCCGTCGCCATCGGCGCGAACTGCACGTTCCGGCGTGCGGCCCTCGACTCGATCGGCGGGCATGGCGTCGGACTGGCCGAGGATCTGGTCACCTCGATCCGCCTGCACGCGGCCGGGTGGCAGTCGGTGTACGTGCCGGAAGTCGTTGCCCGCGGCCTGGTGCCGGAGGACCTCGACTCCTTTCTCCGGCAGCAGCTCAAGTGGTCGCGCGGCGTCTACGAGGTGCTGTTCCGCGAGTACCCGCGCGCATTCCGGCGGCTGACGATGCATCAGCGCCTCTCCTACCTGATGATCGGCACCTACTATCTCGTCGGCGTGACCGCGCCGATCTATCTGGCCATCCCGCTGCTGTACCTGGCGTTCGGCCTCGAGCCGGCGGCCATGTTTCTGGCCGAGTACGTCGTCTACGCCGTTCCGGTGGGGTTCTTCGGCGTCACGATCTATCGCTTCGCGCAACGCTGGCTGTGCGATCCGGTGCGCGAGCGCGGCTGGCACTGGCGGGCCATGCTGCTGAAGATCGGCTGCTGGAGCGTCTATCTGAAGGGGCTCCTGCTGGCGCTGGCGAACGTCACGGTGCCGTACATCCCCACCGCCAAGGAGCGGCGCACCGGCAATTTATGGCGGATGGCGGCCGTTCCTCTGGCGATCGTTCTCCTTTCCCTTCTCACGATCGGGTGGGCGCTGATCCGGCGGCTGTACCGGATGCCTGAAGCGGAGATGCGCATCACGACCGAAGTGACGGCGGGCATGCTTGCCTTTGCAGCAATCAACGTAGTGCTGATGAGCGGACGACTCTACGCGGCATGGAAAGACTCGGATCACGGGCGGTAACAGCACGGGGACGTTATCGCATCGCGTTCTTCGCGCTCGGCTGGCTGTTGCTCATCGGGGTGCTCTTCCATAACGGTGCGCGCGGCATGCTTCGGCAGGGTTATAACGCCGCCGAGGAGCGGCTGTTGCGCGTTGGGCAGCGGCTGTCGGATGCCGAGGGGAACGCCCGCCGCAAGGCGACCGGCGGCTCGCGGCGCGACGAGGTCCGGGCCCTGTTTCCGAAGCTGGACGACCGGCAATGGCTGACGCATCCCGACCGCGTCCTCTACGGCGCATACGACGGCCGCTTCCCCGCATCCTTCGCCGGCTTCGACGCGCTCGAAACCCGCCTCCACAGCCGCTTTCCAATCGTCTCCTTCTACCAGGCCTGGGGTGACCGTCCCGATCAGGCGGCCTTTCCCCTCCGCACCGTCGAGACGATCGAGCGCCTCGGATCCGTCCCGATGATCACCTGGGAACCGTGGGTCAAGGACTTCGACGAGAGTCGCCGCACGAACCTTCCACCGCTCGCCGAGCGGGAGTACGCCACGCTCGCGGCCATCGCCCGCGGCGACTACGACTTCTACATCACCGGCTGGGCCGCCTCCGCGGCACGGTACGGCAAGCCGCTCTTCCTCCGCTTCGCTCACGAGATGAACGACCCCTACCGCTATCCCTGGGGACCGCAGAACGGGAACCGGCCGGACGACTTCATCGCCGCCTGGAAGCACGTCCATGTCGTCTTTCAGAAGATGGGCGCGACAAACGTGCTGTGGGTCTGGTCGCCTCACGTCTCCATGCCCTGGTTCGAGTACTACTACCCCGGCGACGAGTGGGTGGACTGGATCGGCACGGGCGTCCTCAATTACGGTGACGTGGCGACGTGGTCGCGCTGGTGGACGTTCCATCAGATCCTGGAGAAGGCCTACCCGGCGCTCGTGAAGCTGAACAAGCCGCTGATGATCACCGAGTTCGGCACGCTGACCTCCGGTGGCGACGCGGCCGCCTGGTACGCCGCTGCTCTCCGCGACATCCGTGAAAAGTACACCGCGACGCGCGCCGTCGTCTTCTTCAATCAGACGCAGGACGTGACGCTCTCGACGTCGCCACTCGACTGGAGCCCTCTGCAGAGCGCCGGAGCCACGGCGGTGCTGCGGACGGAATTGCGCACGGAGCTCCCGGAACCCAAGGTCCGATGAAAACACTCTGTACATTCCTCACGATCTGCCTCTTCGCGACGGCCGCTGCCGCGGCGACGATCGGCGGCACCGTCACGCGCCTCGGCACGGCCGTTCCGCTGCCCTCGATGACGGTCGCCGCGTATGACGCCACCGGCGTGCTGCGTGCGACGGCCACGACCGACGCGCAAGGCCGCTACACGGTGACGGTCGGCGAAGGGACGTATCGCCTGCTCGCTTTCGACGCGGCCGGCGTTTACGCCACCAGCTTCTACGACAACGCGGAATCGTTCGACACCTCGCGCCAGCTCACGCTGCAGACCGCGCAGTCCGTGACCTCCGTCAACTTCGCGCTTGCCAGGGCAGGGTCGATCGCCGGCGTCGTCACCGCGGCTTCGTCGCCTCGTGCGGGCATCACCGTGGCCGCGTACAACCTCTCCGGCACGTTGCGCGGGTTCACGAAGACGGACGCCAATGGCGCGTACCGCCTGGTCCTCCCGGCCGGGACGTACAAGGTGGCCGCTTTCGATGAGGCTCGTGTCTATGCGACGTCCTTCCACCGGGAGAGCGCGTCGTTCGGCGGTGCGAGCTCCATCGTCGTGAGCGCTGACGCCACGACGAGCATCGACTTCAGTCTCTCCAACGGCGCGCGAGTCCGCGGCCGTGTGACGGAGGCCGGCTCCGGCGTGGCGCTCTTCAGCGTCACCGTCACGGCATACGACGCGGCCGGCCATGTCGCCGCCACCACGCTCACGGCATCGAACGGCACCTACGAGCTCTTCCTCCCGGCGGGCAGCTACCGCCTCGTCTTCGAAGACCGCACCGGCACTTTCGCGAGTGAGTACTACGCTGGAGCGGAGTCGTTCGATACCTCCACCAGGCTTGCCGTCGCCGCGGACGAAACGCTCGCCAACGTCGACGCCGCCTTGCAGCGCGCCGCTCGGATCTTCGGCACGGTGCGCGCGGCGGATACCGGCGCCGGCCTGGCGTCCATCGTCGTCGCTGCCTACAACGCCAGCGGTACAGTGCGGGCGTTCACGACGACCGACGCGACAGGCACTTACATACTCACGGTGCCGGCGGGCTCGTACAGAGTGGGTGCGTACGACACGAACGTCGTTTACGCATCGCAGTTCTACCTGGGACAGCCGGCATTCGCGTACGGGACGACGATCAGTGTCGCCGAAGGAATCACCCTCGGGCCGGTCGAATTCGGCCTGCGGCGAGGAGGTCGCCTTTCCGGACGCGTGAGCGATCGTGCGACCGGCGCGTCGCTGGAAAGTTTGACCGTCGCGGCCTACGACCTCTCGGGTACGCGCATCACTTCAGTGCGCACGGCTGCCGACGGTACGTACCGGCTCGTGCTGCCGGCAGGCGTCTACAAACTCGTGGCCTTCGACGAAGCGCTGCACTACGCGAACGGTTACCTGGACGGCGCCACGAATGTAGAGACCTCCCGCACGATCAGCGTCGCCGCCGGTATCGACGTCACGGCGTTGAACTTCTCGATGAGCGTGGGCGCGAGCGTGAGCGGCAACGTCGTCACGCTCGCGAGCGGTGAGCCGGTGCCGGGCATCATCGTCACCGCCTACGATCTCGCGGGCGTGGCCATTGCGTCGTTCACGACCGGCGCTGCCGGCAACTTCGCCTTCGCCGTGCCGCCCGGCACGTACCGCTTCGTCGCCGCCGACCCGCGGCACCGTTTCGCCACGTCCTACTACCAGAACGCATCCGGCTTCAACGACGCCCGTTCCGTGACGTTGATCGCCGGCGGTACCGCGCCCGCCGCCACGTTTCACCTGACGGTTGCCCCGAGTTTCGGACGAAGGCGCGCCGCGCGGCACTGAATCGAGGAGTGCCACCGCACTCCTGGATGTGGTGATGCCGCTTCGCCCGCAAGACGCCGCGCGAAGGCGTAAAGCCGAACATCAGCAGGACCGGAAGCTTCACGCATTTCCATACTCGCATTCGTAACCATACGGTTCCTGATGCGGCACATTCAACACACCACCGACAGAAGGGGAGCGACATGACAGCAGCAACCGGCAGCAACAGCGGAGAAAAGATCGTCATCACCGGAGCGACGGGCCACCTCGGACGGCTCGTCATCGAACAACTGCTGCAGCGTGTCAGCCCAGGCGAGCTCGCCGTCGCGGTGCGCAATGTGGCGAAGGCAGCCGACTTCAAAGAGCGGGGCGTCGACGTCCGTCATGCCGACTACGAGCAGCCGGAAACGCTGCGAACCGCCTTCGAAGGGGCGGCGAAAGTGCTGCTGATCTCGGCGAACGAAGTCGGCCGCCGCCTCGACCAGCATCGAAACGTCATCGACGCCGTCAAGGCCTCGGGTGCACGCCTGCTGGTCTACACCAGCATCCTGAACGCCGACACCTCAGGCATCGGCCTGGCGAAGGAGCACTTCGCTACCGAGGAGCTGATCCGTGCGTCGGGCGTCCCGTTCGTCATCCTGCGCAACGGCTGGTACCTCGAGAATTACACCGAGAACCTTGCTCCCGCGCTGCAGTACGGCGCGATCGCCGGCAGCGCCGGTACGGGGCGTGTCGCCGCGGCGGCGCGCATCGACTTCGCCGAGGCTGCCGCGGCGGTGCTGACGGGCGAGGGACATGAAGGCAAGGCATACGAGCTGGCCGGCGACGCCCGCTTCACGATGGCCGAGCTTGCGGCCGAAGTGTCGCGCCAGACCGGCAAGCAGATCGTCTACAACGACATGCCCGAGGAGCAGTACCGCGACATGCTCGCCAGCGTCGGCCTGCCCGCGCCCGTGGCGGAAATGCTCGCCGACGCCGATTCCGGCCTCCGCCACGGTGAGCTAGACCGCGAGGACGGAGACTTCGCCCGCCTGATCGGCCGTTCAACGATGCCCCTCAGCGACGCCGTTCGCGCCGCGATCCAGTAAGCGGTGCAGCGAAGTCTTCTCGGAGTGCGGTAGCTCGAGCCGCCACCGCACTCCGAGATGCGGCGTCGATTCGAGTTACAAGTCCGCGATGAAGAGTCTCACCGCCGGTCAAACACCGAAGCGGCGCAGCAGCTCGCCGGTGTTGATGACAGTGGCGTATTCGCCGTCGAGGTTCGCCAGCGACATCGCGTGCACCTCCGCCGAGGTCCGCCACCTTCCCTCGAAGTCGGGGCGCCCGAACGTAGCCGTCGCGTCCG
Source organism: Thermoanaerobaculia bacterium (assembly GCA_036399695.1). Classification (GTDB taxonomy): domain Bacteria; phylum Acidobacteriota; class Thermoanaerobaculia; order Gp7-AA8; family Gp7-AA8; genus DASVEE01. The sequence continues at coordinate 14,999 of DASWMP010000356.1, forward strand.
ACGCGACGAACGTCGTGAACCCGAGGTTGCCGGCCATCCGTGCCGTCGCCTCGACCGAATTGTTCGTGATGACGCCGCAGATCACGACCGTCTCGATGCGCGCCGCGCGCAACTCGCTCTCCAGTCCCGTCCCGATGAAGGCGCTATTCGTCGTCTTCTCGATGACCCGCTCGCCCGGCAACGGTGTCACCTCGTCCTTGAACTCGAATCCCCGCTGGCCCGGCTGATATGTCGACCGCGGTTCCACCGACGCGTGCCGGACGTGCACGACCGGCCACCGCCTGCTCCGCCAGAAATGCAGCAGCGCCGCGATCTTCTGCTCAGCATCGGGATTGTTGCGATCGTCCCCCCAGCTCGGATCGTCGATCGCCTTCTGCACATCGACGACGATCAGCGCCGGCGCGTTCATGAAAGGGGAGATTAGCGGATCGAGCCCCGCCGCGTCTCCACGCCACCTTGCCCGTTCGCCCGCGGTGGTATATTCTCGTCCGCAGGTTCGCATCCTTCGAGGGCCGTATCTCTCAGGCGGCGAACGGCTTAGTCATCGCAGGCGGGCGTAGCTCAGTTGGTAGAGTAGGAGCTTCCCAAGCTCTTGGTCGAGGGTTCGAGTCCCTTCGCCCGCTCCATCCGACTTCGTTGAGCCGCCGGGTTGGGTTGCCGCGGTCCGTATCTCATGCGTACGTTTTCACCTCTCTGCACCCGTAGAGCTCGTGGCGGCGTAACTGCTCTCGGGGGGAACTTCGATGAAGCGTTCGTTCGTGATCCTGGCTGTCTATGCGGCCGCGACGTTCATGCAAGCCGTTTTGCTGCGTCTCGGCGCTTACCGTGAGCTCTACTCGGCCTTTCCGTTTTACGTACCGGAGCTCATCAAGGCGCTCGTGGGCGTCGGCATTTGTGCCGTGACGGGGGTCATCCTGTATCGGGAGGCGGACCTCTTCCGGCTGCGGCGGGGGCTCCTCCGGGCGGTTGCCTTCGGCTTCGTCGCGGCATCGCCGATGCTCGTCGGGTTTGCCGTCACGCGATCGATCCACGTTCCCGACGTCGCGGCGACCGTTTTCCTCTCCGCGATCTTTCCGTTCGCGGAGGAGCTCATCGCCCGCGGCTTCGCGTTCGGTCTGCTCTATTGGCGTGAGAAGTGGCCGCTCTGGGCCGCCGTCACCGCGGTGGCCGCCGTCACGGGCGCTTCGCATATCGAAAAAGGGCAGACGGTGCTGCAGATTCTTGGTCTCTTCGCCGTCACCGGTCTGGGTGGGCTCGTGTTCTCCTGGCTCCTCGCCCGGTGGGGCTCGCTCTGGTTCCCGTTTGCGTTCCACGCGCTCATGAACTTGTGGTGGAACATCTTCTCCGTCGCCGAAACGGCACTCGGCGGCTGGTATCCGTTCGCGCTGCAGTTGGGGTCCGTCCTGCTCGCAGTTGCGGTAACGGTACGGCTGAAGCCGAAGACGAAGGGTGTGAGCCAGGGCTCCGTGACCGGCGATGAAGAACAAGGCGGCATGATGCGTGTGCGACTCGTTGCGCCGACGATGTAACGGCTGTCGCGCTGCCCATGTCTTACGATTGGCGCATGTCAGTGGAGTTGATTGACCTCAGCCATCCGATCGAGCACGGCATGCTCACGTACCCCGGGTTGCCCGGCCCGGTGATCGCCGATCATCTGTCGCGTGCCGCGTCGCGCGAGCGTTACCGCGGCGAGGCGGAGTTTCACATCGGACGGATCGACATGGTCGCGAACACCGGGACCTACATCGACGCACCGTTCCATCGTTTCGAGGACGGGCCGGACATCGGCCAGTTGCCGCTCGCCAGGGTCGCCGGTCTGCGCGGTGTGCTGGTGCACCTGCCCTCAGACAGACGCGCGCTCGAGGTGGAGGACGTTGCGGAGCTGGAGCTGCGCGGTGCCGCGCTCGTCGTGCAGACCGGCTGGTCGCGCCACTGGCGGAGCGAGGCGTATGCGCAGGCGGACCATCCGTACGTCTCCCGCGCGGCCGCGCAGCACCTGGCCGGATCGGGCGTGGCGCTGGTGGGCATCGACTCCGTGAACATCGACGACATGGCCGACGCGAGCCGTCCGGCACACACCCTTCTGCTGCGCGGAGGCATTCCCATCGTCGAGCACCTGACGAACCTCGCCGCGCTGGGCGATCGGCCGTTCACGTTCTTCGCCGTGCCGGCTCCGGTGCGGGGGATGGGCACGTTCCCGGTGCGGGCGTTCGCCGTAGCCGGCCAACCCGCCGCAAGGTGATCCCGGGGTGCGGTGGCGGCGCCAGCGGGCGCGGACAGACAGGAGTGTCTGTCCCACATTCAAGGCTCGTTAGCGTGCCCGCGGGTGCCGGACATTCCGCGAGATCTGAATGTGGGACAGACACTCCTGTCTGTCCGGCGCCCGCTGGCGCCGGTTCAGCGACGGCAGAACCAAGGGATCGATCGCGCGCCACCCGTCCGGTGATCGATCTGTGGAAATCACTCGCCGGGGGGTGATTTGCGGCGACCGGTGACCGAGTTTCGTTCATGTGTGACCGAAAATCAGTCACTGATCTGTCGGCGCGACCGATCGATGACCGAAATTCAGTCATCGATGGCCGGAAATCAGTCATCGACGGGTGGGGAGTCACTCATCGATCACTGAAAATCGGTGACGGGTCACTGATTTCCACAGATCGATGACCGATTTCCGGTGACCGGCCACTGAAAACCACTCATCGGCCACCGGTTCTCGGTCGCCGGTCGCTGATTGGCGGCCATCGGTCAGCCGATTCTGGCGATCGGTCCCCGATTTCCGGCAACGGCAACCTTTTTCCTGCCATCGATGATCGTCTGGCGGCCGCCGTTTCCAGGGTCTGCGTAATATTTCTTGCAACTGCGCTCAATTGAGTGCATCATGTCTTCATCGAACGAGGACATGGACGTGACGAGAGCGAATGACGCGCAGGCGCTGCAGAGCGCCGAGGGGACAGGCCGGGACGGGCGTGGCCAGCAGGGCGAGCGGCCGGCATGGGTGCGTCCGTTCCGGCGCGTGCACCGCGCGCTCGATGCGTCGGTGCGGCTGATTGCCGCCAGCCTGGCCACGGCTGCCCGTTCGGAGCGGGGTGCGCGTCGCCGGCCCATCCGCAGCTCGCAGAATCTGGAGCATGCGGAAGCGCGTCTGGCTCGGGCCTCCGCCCGGCTCAACCTCGCGCTCCGCGAGCTCGCCGAAACGACGGCCTGCCTGGGACGGGAGCCGGAAAGCGGCGCCGGCGTCCCGGCCCTCCTGCTCGAAGCCACGACGCGCTGGGTGCTGATGGCGCAATCGCTCGACGCGGCGGCGAGCGAGGTCTTCACCCTGCACGAGAACGTGCTCGGCGGCCTCAGGTCGGGCGCGCTCGTCCCGGAGCGCGACACGGATCTCCGTCCGCGCATCGTCCTGGCGCCGCGACCCGCCCTCGTCCGCGCGTTCCTCGCCGCCCGGCAGTTGCGGGCCGCCGATCGCATCTCCGCCGTTCTCCAGAGGCGGCGCCGGGCATCCTGTCCGGCCGCCCTGAGCGTTCCCCGTCACACATCGCAGGGGCGCGCCCCTCCTGCCTCTTCGCTCTGCCTGCTCCAACCGACAGCACAGATCAAAAACAGGAGGCTCTGATGAGCACGAATGCGAAAGCTGTGTCCCCGGTCGAAGTCGAGCTCGATCCCCTTTCCCACATCGCCATGGCGCAGGCGCGCGTGGACGATCTCCGGCAGATGCGTGCACTGATCCCCCGCTTCACGATCCCGACGTTCGGGCAGGAGACGACGCGCCTGAGCGCCGCCGCCTCGGTGCCGCCGGAGTTTGTGGACCTGACGACCATGGCGCTGGCCAACGAGAAGACGCTCACGCGCACGGAGGCCGCCACGGTGGCGGAACTGCGCGACCTGAGCCTCTTCGCGACGGCCTACGGACCGCTCGCCGACGAGCTCGAGGCGATGGCGCAGTTCGTTCGTCACAGCGTGACGACGGCGCGGAACAAGGTGGGCACCGAGTTGCTGACGGTCTACGCTCTGGCGCAGCGCCTGGCGAAGCGGCCGGAGTACGCGCACCTCGCCCCGTACGTCGCCGACATGCGCCGCGCCCTGGGACGTGGACGCAAGGCGAAGAAGGAAGTGACCGTGCCGCCGGCCACGCCGAAGGCGGCGTAGCAACAGTAGACGTGCAGTAAGCCCCGCGGGCGCGTCCGAAAGGGCGCGCCCGCTTTTTATTGTCCGCTACGGCTTGCGTGCGCGGACGCCAGGACCAGCGCAATGCACGCCGCATTCATCGCCGCGACGAACGAAAAGCCGAGCAGGTAAAGTCTTGCCGGAGAGGGAGCAGAGTCGCCCGTTCAGGGCCGGCGGGCTTGCGTACGACTATGATCTCCGGCGGAGGATCGGATGGCGAAAACCAGGAAGAGCTCACGCGGCGAGGAGTTGTCGTCTCAGCGGAGTGAAGAGCTCCTCATGACGTTGCAGACCCGGTTCGAGAAGCACATGAGCCGGCACAAAGGTGTGGCCTGGGCGGACGTCCAGGCCAGGCTCGAGGGCGATCCGGGCAAACTGGCGTCGCTCCAGGAGATGGAACGGACCGGTGGGGAACCGGACGTCGTCGGTCGTGACAAAGCGACCGGCCAGTACCTCTTCTATGACTGTGCGGCGGAGAGCCCGGCCGGCCGCAGGAGCGTCTGCTATGACCGGGAAGCGCTCGACTCGCGGAAAGAGCACAAGCCGGCGAACAGTGCCATGGACATGGCCGGCGAGATGGGGATCGAGCTCCTGACGGAAGAGGAGTATCGGGCGCTGCAGAAGCTCGGCGAGTTCGACCTGAAGACGTCGAGCTGGATCGCGACGCCTGAGAGCATCCGGAAGCTGGGCGGCGCGCTGTTTTGCGATCGCCGCTACGACCAGGTCTTCGTCTATCACAACGGTGCGTCTTCTTATTACGCGGCGCGGGGATTTCGGGGGTCGCTGCGGGTTTGACGGGGACCTATGGGAGAACCATCGGTCCTGTAGGTCCTATTGGACCCATAGGTCCCATCGTTCCCCGACGGCGAAACCCCGCGTCAGTAGTAGAAGTCCAGCACGATCTCCAGCTTGCCGTTCGCGTTGCGCTCGAAGAGGAGGACGAACTCGGCGATGTGGTCGCGCTCGGGGGTGCGCAGGATCGAGCGGCCGCGCTGCCAGGGCTGGTCTTTGCTGCCGCCGGTGTCGAGGACTTCGAGTTTCCAGTCGGTCGCGTCTTTCACCGACGTCCAGTAGCCGGTGATGGCTTCGCGGCCGTGGATGACGACGCCGGGGCCGCGCACTTCGCCCTCGGGAGCGTAGAACTTCGCCACGCCGGCCAGGTCGCCGCGGCGCAGCGTCGCTTCCATGGCCCGGTTGAACGCTTCGAGCTCCGCCGACTTGCGGCCGGGGGCTTCGAGACGTTTGAGGACGATCTCGCCGATCTTCGCCTCGTCGGTCTCGGGGATGACGAAGGCGATGGAGCGGCGCGCTTTCGATGCGGTCTCGCGTGCGGCGGCGGGGCCGAACAGGCCGATCTCCCGCGAGCGGATCTCGCGCTGCCAGACGACCTCGCGGGCGGCGGCGAGGACGTCGGCGTTCTCGTTCGCGATGAGCACGGCGATGCCGCGCTCGAGGAGCGGCGGCGCGAGCTCGCGCGCGTTCGGGGCCATGAGGATGACGGCCGGCGCGGGCGTCTTCGCGGGCAGCAGCAGCGTGCCGGAGGTGAGCTTCCGTTCCTCGGCGGAGGCGGCGAAGGTGGCGAGCAGGAAAATGAGGATCTTGACGATAGGCATGCACCGATTCTCGAGGGTGCTCGACGGCCTGGCGACGACCCTGGGATTTGCGGGCCGTTTCGGCTGGTTTGCGGGCCTCACTGCACGCCCAGTGCTTCGATGCGGTCGCGGTAGCGGCGGCTCGAACGGAGGCGCGCACCGCCGGCGAGCGTGAGGATGTATTCGCCGCGGAAGAGCGGATCGAGCTCGCCGATGCGGTCGATGCGCACGATGATGGAGCGGCGGATGCGCACGAACTCGCCCGTGCCGAGGAGCTCTTCCATCGCGTCGACGGTCCGGCGGTGGAGGATCGATTCGGCGCCGCGATGGATGCGCACGTAGTTGTCGGCCGCTTCGAGCCAGTCGATCTCGGCGAAGGGGATCAGGACCATCCGTTCGCCGTCGCGCACGAGCAGCCGTCGCGGCGTCTCCTCGTTCTCGAGCAGGCGCCCGAGGCGCTGCACGAGATCGGCTTTGGCCGTGGTGGCGAGCTGACGTTCCGTGGTCGCGAGCTGACGCTCGACGCGCTCGAGGCAGTCGCGAAAGCGCGCCTTGTCGAACGGCTTGACGACGTAGTCGAGCGCGTGCAGGTCGAAGGCGCGTACGGCGTACTGGTCGTACGCGGTGACGAAGACGACGAGCGGCATTTCCTCGGCGCCGATGGAGCGGACGACGGCGATGCCGTCGAGCTCCGGCATCTGGACGTCGAGGAAGACGACGTCGGGCGACGATTCGCGGATCTGCCGCACGGCTTCGGCGCCGTCGCCGCATTCGCCGCAGACTTCGAACCCGGGCGCGGCCTCCAGCATGCGCCGCACGCCGAGGCGGGCGATCGGTTCGTCGTCGACGATGAGGGCCTGGATGGCGCGCCGGCTCATGCCGCCGCCTTTCGCGTCGGGATGGTGATCGAGACCTCGCAGCCGCGCGGCTCGTGGTTGTGCAGCGCCATCGAATGCTGCTCGGGATAGAGATGCGCGAGCCGCTCGCGGACGCTCGCCAGGCCAACGCCTTCGCGCCGTATGCGCGGCACGCCGGCACCGTCGTCGATGACGCGGAGCGCGAGCGCGCCCTCGTCGATGCGTGCGCTGATGGTGATGTGTCCCGCGCCGGCATGCGCTCCGATGCCGTGGCGCAGGGCGTTCTCGACGAGCGGCTGCAGCAGGAACGGCGGGACGCGGCAGTCGAGCGCCGCGGGATCGACGTCGACGGTGATGGCCAGGCGGTCGCGGAAGCGGAGCCGCTCGATGTCGAGATAGCGTTCCAGCACCTCGAGCTCCTCGCGCAGGGTCACTTCGTTGCTCCCGCTGCCGTCGATGGTGCTGCGCAGCAGTTCGCTGAGACGGACGATCATGCCGCGCGCGGTCTCGGGCTCTTCGTCGACGAGGATGGCGATGCTGCTGAGGGTGTTGAAGAGGAAATGCGGCTGGAGCTGCATGCGCAGCGCGTCGAGCCGCGCCTGTTGCAGCGAGCGTTCGAGCTCCGCCGCGGCGAGACGTTTGTCGACGTGCATGGAGATGGCGACGAGCGACCAGTAGATGATCAGGCCGACGTGGAACTCGGCCAGGAGGATGCCGCGAATCGCTTCCGGCACGGCGCCGCGCACGATGAGGACGAAGAGCGCGTGCGCGGCCGCGGAGACGAGCGCCGAGGCGGCGAGGTGCACGATGACGTTGCGCAGACGATGCCGCCGCGGGACGAGCGGAAAGCGCCGCAGCAACGCGAGCACGACGGGCGTGAACGCGGCCCAGATGGCGGCGCAGATGAGCCAGACGCCGAACACGCGCGGCCACGGCTTCTGGCGCGCCGTACCGGCCGAGGCCACCCACGCGTGCGTGGAGAAGAAGAGGGCGTACGCGAGCCAGCCGAGGAGGAGGAGCGCGACGCGCGTGGCCGTGGCCGATCGGAGGACCGCTCGCATGTGTGGGCCATTTTACGTGCGCGGCGGGCGGCGGTTTTGGGAGGTGACGATGGTCCCATAGGTCCCATAGGTCCCATAGGTCCCATTTCCCATCTGGCCCATAGGTCCCATCAGTCCCCCAGTGGCGGGTTCCGGTCTGCCATCATGCGAGCCAGCAGGGGAGCTATGACTGACGATCCGGCCGCGTGGATGATTCCTGGAGGCGCTTTTCTCGCGGTCGTCGTCTACTTTGTCCTGCGGGCGCGCGGGGAGCGAAAGCGGGAGGGCCACTTTGCCGCGCTGGCGGCTCATCGTGGTGCCGTCGTGGAGTCGTTCGGCGTAAACGCCAAACGATTCTTCGTCGCGGTGGACGACCGTCGGGTGGACGTGCGCGATGCTTACCGCGGCGGTGGCATAGGCGGCACCAGCAGCGGGAGCCACTATCTGACGATTGCCACGCCTCTCCGCGGACGTTCGTGGGATCTGCACTCCGTCAAAATCGGCAAACGGTTCCTGTCGAAATCAGGCGAGCCGTTCGAGCGCCGGTTCAAAGTCGAGGATCTCGGGCTGCCGATGCCCGAGCAGTGGCTCACCGCGGATGTGCGGGCGGGTGTCGAGGCCGTCTTCGCCGTAGGCGTTGCGGCGGCGGTCATCGAAATCGACGCCGGTGAGCTCGTCCACCGGGCGATGGCCTCGCCGGTCGAAGTCGACGCCGAGACGCTCGATTCACTCGTCGAGCGCCAGGTCGCCCTGGCCCGCGCCATCGAACGCGCGCGGCCCCGCTGATCCCGGAGTGCGGCGGCTTCGTCGCCACCGCACTCCGGGATGGAGTCCCGTACTAGTCCGGGATCTCGGGATTGGCCAGTTTCGCAAGCTGCTCCAGAGACTCCTGCCATCCGAGATAGCACATCTCCGCGGGGATCGCCTCCGGCACCCCTTCCTGCACGATGGTGATGTCGGTGCCGCACGAGACCGGCTTCAGCGTCACCGTCGTCCGCATCTCACCCGGCAGGTTCGGATCGTCGAATTTATCGGTGTAGACGATCTTCTCGGAGGGCACCAGCTCGACGTACTCACCGCCGAACGAGTGGCCGTTCCCCGAGCTGAAGTTGGTGAACGACATCCGGAAGGTGCCGCCGACGACAGCGTTCATCTCGTGGACGGTGCAGGTGAAGCCGTAGGGCGGCAGCCACTTCGCCATCGCCGCCGGATTGAGAAACGCGCGATAGACACGCTCGGGAGTGGCAGTGAGGACGCGGTGAAGCCGGATCGTTGAAGTGGGCATGATCGAGTCTCCTTCTCGTTGACCGGACGTTTCGATTCCGATGCTCATTGCCTTCCGGCGCATCGTGTTGTCCGTCAATACAGGCATAGACCGTCTTCCGGGGAGAAAATCATCGGTGCTGCGATAACTTTCGGGCGCGTCACCTTTCGCGAAGGGGCGGCCTCTAACGATTCAGGCGCAGGGCGGAGTCGCTGTCGCCGTCATGCGACGCACGCCACGAACACCAACATCGAAACCTCCGGAGGAATGCATGGAAAGTAGGGCCAAACTGTTCGGTCATCCCATCCATCAGATGCTGATCGTCTTCCCCCTCGGCGTGCTGGCGATGGCGCTGGTTTTCGACATCCTCGCGCTCGCGGCAGGGTGGACGAAGCTGCACGAGGCCGCCTTCTACATGATCGCCGCCGGCGTCATCAGCGGTCTCGTCGCCGCGACCTATGGGCAATGGGACCCATCGGTCCCATCGCCCCCCCCAAAAAAACTCACCTCGCCTGAAACTTCACCGTGGCCTCGTTCTCACCCGGCAGCACCTCCACGGAGATCGGCGCGGCAAAATCCATTGCGGTCTCATACAGCATCTGCCCCTCGGCCGAGTGGCGGTACGGCCAGAAGTCGTACACGCCGCGCGGGATGCGCTGCAGCGAGATGCCTCCCTCCTCATTCGTGATGAGCGAGAAGCCGCGGCTGGCCAGCAGGCGGGCGATCGCGGGCGGGATCACCACACCGTCGATGCGCATCAGCAGGCTCATTGCCGCGAACGGCACCCCCGCTTCGGACTTCAACGCCAGCCGCAGCGACGACGCCCCCTCGGGCACACGGATTACGAGCGGCGACGCGCCCTTCCCTCGCTCGCCCACCGGCACGATGGCCAGCGAACCTTCCTTCGGCAGCGCGTAGATCGTGCACGCGCGATCGGCCGGGAACGCCACGTCCGCGTTCCCTTCCTCGTTCGTGACCGACGTCGACTTCATGTGCCCACCGCACGCCGCGATCAACGTCGCGCCGCCGATTGCGGTGCCGCGCGTGTCGACGACGCGTACCGCCCGCGTCTCACCGCGCATCAGCTCGACGTCCACGGAACGCTGCCCCGTTGCGCCGCGCAGCTCGAACGCGATCGCGTCGCTGTCGAGATACGAAGGCGCCCGCGCGGTCAGCGACAGTGCACCCTCGCGCACGCCGAAGAACTCGAACCGTCCATCGGCGGACGATGGCGTGCGTACCGTCAGCGTCGCCTGGTTGTTCTCCGATCGAAGATCGACGATCGCGCCGGCCAGCGGCTTGCCGCCCGCCAGCACGCGGCCCGTGACATGACGGTCAGGCACGGCGATCGTCACCGGTTTGGACGAGAGCCACACGTCGGTGCTGTACGGCCCGGAGGCGGGATGGCGGCGCACGCTCGCGGTGTAGGTGCCCTCCTCCCACAACGGGCCGGCAAACCGCCCCTCCCGGTCCGTCACGACGTCCGTCCGCCAGCGCAGCTCGTGATGCGTGAAACCGATCCCGGCGCGGGCGAGCGGCTGGCCCGCCAGCATGGCGCGGACCTCGACGTTCGACTTCTTCGGGATGACGAGACGCACCGTACCGCCATCCGAGCCGAGGTTCACCTTCGCGCTGAGACGCTGTAGCGGCTGCGGTCCGCTGGCCATGACGACATACAGCCCGGCAGGCAGCCCTTCGAAGCTCACGGCCGACTTGCCGCCGCCCGCCGGAAGCGTTTTCGCCGCCGACCACTCGGGCGGCGTGCCGCCGACGCGCGGAGCCACGGCCACCTCGATCGCGCCGGTGAAGCCCTGACGGTTCACCTCCACGTTCAGCGTGGCGGCGGAAGCGGCGGACGCGAGCAGCAGGACCAACGCAAGGGCGAACAATGTACGCATGGCCGTGATCCAGGAAAAAGTTCGGCGAGCTTTCCTGCGTTCTCGATCTCGGATGGAGTTACTTCTGCTCGACCGTTTCAGCCCTGGTGGCTTCGGGCTGCGCCGCGGCGGCCGGAGCCGTTACCGTGACGGCGTCGGACGAAGGGCGGCTGATCTCGACCGACGTGACCTTCCACTCCGAGGCTACCGTCGCCGTGAGCGTCGGATTGCAGTACAGGAAAGGATCGAGATAGCAGGTACCGGAGCTGATATCGAACAGGCATCTGCGGGTAGCGTCGCCGCTGTAGTAGCAGCGGTTGGTGACCGGATCACACTCCCGGCAGTTCGTGTTGTTCGCAAACGACGGCACAGCAGCCAGCAGCAACAGCGTACACACCAGAATCAGTCGTACTTTCATGATCATCTTCTCCTTGGGCAGAAAGGTCGCCGTGCGGCATTCGACCACCAATTGGTGATGGAAGTATGATCTGAATTGGACAACGTCCAGAGCGCGCGGAGCGATCTCGGAGTGCGGTGGCGAACGCCAC
>DASWMP010000357.1:0-62310 GCA_036399695.1 Thermoanaerobaculia bacterium
ACGCCACCGCTCTCTTACACGTGTAGCAGAGCGGTGGCGTTCGCCACCGCACTCCGAGATCACAGCTCCGTCAGCGGGACGTCCATGAGCTCGTACTTTTCCCAGCCGGCGAAGTCGTAATGCCACCACTCTGAGGGCAGGGCGACGAAGCCGTGGCGGGTCATCACGTCGAGCAGCCTGGCGCGGTTCGCGAGAGCGTCGGCGGGGAGGTCGGTGAAGTCGTGGCGGGCGCGGGTGGTGAAGTCGTCGTACGGCGTGGGCATTGCCAGCTCTTCGCCGGTGCGCAGGTCGACGAGGGTCAGGTCGACGGCGGCGCCGCGGTTGTGGCGTGATCCTTTGGAGGGGTCGGCGACGTAGTCGGGGTTCTTGATCGGCTCCCACATCTGCTCGGTCACGCGATAGGGACGGTAGCCGTCGAAGACCTTGAGGCCGAGGCCCTGGGCGGCGAGCTCGCGCTGAATGGTGGCGAGGGCGCGCGCGGCGGCGGCGCGGAGGTACGCCCTGGCCACAGGGTAGAGCGTCGTCTTCATGAAGTTGTTCGGCGTGGCGTAGCGGATGTCGAGACGCAGGCCGTCGATCGTGGAGAGGTCGACGAGGCGCTTCTCCGGCTCGCGCTGGGCGATGCGCTCGTAGGTCGCGGCGTCGGGAACGACGCGCAGGCCGTAGCGGTTCGGCGCGATCTCCGGCGTGCTGGCGCAGGCGAGCAGGCAGGCGACGGTGACGGCGAGCAGCGGCGCGAAAGCGAAGCGTCGAATCATCGCCGCATCGTACCGGGCTTCATCCGGAGAAAGTAGCGTTCGAAGCCGTGGTACGAGAGGACGGCCATCACCGTGCTGAGCGCCGTGACGATGAGAAAGAAGGCCAGGCCGCGGTACGGGATGACGCCCAACAGCAGCGGGTAGAAGAGCAGGTGGACGATGTAGATGCCGTAGCTGTAGCGGGCGCCGAGCTGAAACGGCTTCGCGCCGAGGATGCGGATGTCGAGGACCGAGACGAGGAGCGCGCCGTAGAAGAGGGAGAAGAGCAGCGGCAGGATCGTGCGGAAGCCGACGTCGCTCGCCACGAAAACCAGGCCGGTCTTGCCGCGCCAGACCATCCAGGCCAGCGGGATGGCGGTGGCGAGCAGCACCGCATGGCTATACAGGCGGGAGCGGACGGACAGGAGTGTCTGTCCCACGTCAAGAATCGGTTTCTCGGTCCCGAATTTTTGTGGGACAGACACTCCTGTCTGTCCGGCATTGCGTCCAGCCATCCACAAGGCCAGCCACGAGCCGACGGCCAGGCCGTCCACGCGGCACGGCGTCCAGGCGAACGTCGGGAACCAGCCCGCCCCGGACGAGGCGAGGGCGTAACGCGTCCCGACCGCCACCGCCAGCATGACCACACAGATGCGCATGGCCGTTTTGCGCGACAGCAGCAGGATCGCGAACGGCCAGAGGAGATAGAACTGCTCCTCCAGCGCCAGCGACCAGAGGTGACCGACGTCGATGATCTTCAGGCCCAGCGGTGGCTGCCAGAGGTTGGCCGTGTAGGTCCAGAAAGGCAGTTGCGCGCGGAAAGGCGGCCGTTCGATGACGAAGGCGGCGATCAGCGCCACGTAGTAGAGCGGAAAGATACGCAGCACCCGGCGCAGGTAGAAATCGCGGAAGCGGTGCTCGTCGTTGCGCGCGGCCAGCAGTTTCCCGGTGATGAGGAAGCCCGACAGCACGAGAAAGAGATCGACGCCCGTCCAGCCCGCGTCGGCGATCTTGAACAGCAGCGAGCGGAGGCCCTGATCGGGGTCGCGGCCGGGCGTCAGGTGGTACAGCAGGACGAGCAGGATGGCGAGCGTGCGCAGCCCGTCCAGCGGCCCGATGTGAGTGCCCCGCTTCTGCTCCGCTGCCGTCACGCTCGCCGGCGATGGTAAGTTACGCCTCCTATGGAGCTGGACATCTTTTTCTCGATCTGCCAAACCGAGGTGAATGGATACCTGCCGAGCGAACGGGTCATGTTCGAGAACTTCTTCGAACAGGTCGAGCTCGCGGACCGGCTCGGGTTCGGCACCGCCTGGGTCGCGGAGAGCCATCTCTCCACCGAAGTGCAAAAGACGAATCCCGGCGCGGTGATCCCGCACTTTGTCGGCGAGATCGGCTTGAACACGGACATTCTCCAACTCGCGCACCGCGTCTTCGCCCGGACGAAACGGATCGGGATCGGCTCGGCCATCCTCAACATCCTCTGCAACGGCGGCCCGATTGCCCATGCGGAGCGCATCCGGACATTCCTCGCGCTGCACGGGCTCGATCCGGCGGAACAGCGGACGCTGACCATCGGCTTCGCATCGGGGCGCTTCCCGTTCATCAACGTGCCGTACGGCATCGTGCCGCGCAATCCGGTCGAAGCGGCGGCGTGGCCGGTCGTAAAGAACAAGATCTTCGAGGAAGCGACCGAGATCTTCCTCCGCCTGCTGCGTGGCGAGACGTTGAGCTCGTCGATGATCGCGCCGCGGTCCCTGAAACGGGCCGACTTCCGCAAAGACGAAGACTGGCAGCGGGTGCAGGAGGCCTACGGGCAGTATGTCGACGAGATCGACGTCGCCCCGCGCTGGCCCTTCCCGACCCTGAAGATCGTCCCGCAGGAATCACCGCTCGACCTGCTCCGGCTGTCCATCGGTTCACACGATCCGGCTACGCAGATCTTCGCCAACACGATCCTGCCGGTCGGCGTCTTCAACCTCTCGATCACTCCGGGCGACGAGATCGAGAAGACGAACGAACGGATGAAGACGCATTACCACCCCGACGGCGGCGGCTGGCAGCGCCGGCTCATGCCCCGCACGGTCCTGGTCTTCATCAACGACGATCCGGCCAAAGCACGCGAGGAAGCACGCGACGCCCTCTCCAATTACTGGCGCGCCCTCGAAGGGACGCTGGACGAGGAGAAAGTCCGCCGCGCCACGAACAACGCGCTGGTCGGAAACGCGGAGGAAATCGCGAAGCAGATCGCCGAACGCTTCGATCCCGAAGACCGGCTCATGCTCTGGTTCGACTTCAACAACCACGATTCAAAACGGGTCATGAAGAACATGGAAGATTTCATGGCGGTAGTAGGACTCAGGGCCAGGGCTCGGGGCCCGGTGGGTGTCAGGCCCGAGGTTCTGGGGACGTCATGATGAAGCCCCGGAACCCAGCGTCTGACACCCACTGAGCCCCGGGCCCCGGGCCCTGGGCCCGGGGCGCTAAACTACCCCTCTCGCCATGACCACGATCGATAAAGAGCCCGCCACTTTCGACGAGACCCGCGCGGTCAACTTCGCCCGGGCCATGCCCAACTGGCAGCCGCTGGTGGAGTACCGGCGGAACGGCGTCGCGGAGAACACGATTCATGGGGCCGTCTCCTGGGTCTCGGGGAAGAACCTGCTGTATTCGTTCGGCGGGAACGTCGAGGTCTATGGGCGGTCGATGGTCAAGCCGATCATGATGAAAGTGTTCGCGCGGGAGTTCGCGTCGACGCTGACTCAGGAGCAGCAGGCCATCTCCGTCGCTTCGCACAATGGGGACAGCGATCACGTGCGGGTGGCCCGCTCAATCCTTCGGGAAGGGGAGTGGGGGTTGATGCAGACGCCGCACGATGTGCCGCTCGTGCAGTTCGGGCGGCAGGTGCGGCGGCCGCGGCGCTGGTATCACTGCTGTTCGGGCGAGCATGCGGCGATCCTGCGCGGCTGCAAGGTGCGCGGGTGGTCGCGCGTCGGCTACGTCTGGCCGCATCACCCCTTCTTCCAGGAGCACCTCCGCTACATCGGCGACGTCATCGGCGACTGGAAGGTCGGCACGATCGCCAAGGACGGCTGTGGCCTGCCGACGGTCTCGATGACGGTCACGGATCTGGCCAAGCTCTTCGCGAACCTCGTCACCGAGAAAGACCAGGACTGGATCTGGCCGGCCATGGTGTCGCACCCCGATCTCATCGGCGGCTTCAACCGCCTCGATTCGACCGTCCTCAAAGCCTGCGGCGGCCGCGTGCTGGCCAAGGAAGGGGCCGACGGACTCCTCGGGCTGGCCATCGAGCACCCGGAGTATCCGGAAGGCCTCGGCGTCGTGGTGAAGATCGCACACGGCTGGAACCCGCAGGCGACCTGGTACATCGCCCGCTACATCCTCGGCGTGCTCGGGTTCGAGTTCCGCAATCCGTACAAGCTGCGCCGGCAGAAGGCGTTCATCGTCCCCGAGGTCATTCCGCCGAATCTGCGCGAGCGGATGGAGAAGATCACGCCGTGGGACTCGTGGGACCCGGACATCGATCGCTGGGAGTTCGATCCGGAGGAATTCATTGCGCCTCGCTAATTTCATCGACGGCAAGTTCGTCGCGCCGGTGAAAGGCGCTTATCTCGACGACATTGGCCCCGCGTCGGGCGAGGTCATCGCCCTGATTCCCGACAGCGACGCGGAAGACGTGGCCCTCGCCGTGGACGCGGCCGTGCGCGCGTTTCCGGCCTGGTCGCGCACGCCCGAATCGCAGCGCAGCCGGCTGCTGCTGAAGCTAGCGGATCTCATCGAGCAGAACCTCGACGAACTGGCGCGGCTCGAAGCGCTCGACAACGGCAAGACCGTCTCGCTGGCGACGCGGTTGGACATCCCCCGCGCCGTCGCGAACTTCCGCTTCTTCGCCACGGCCATCCTCCACCACGCCAGCGAGGCGCACATCACCGACGGCGTGGCGCTGAACTACACGTTGCGCCAGCCGATCGGCGTGGCCGGCCTGATCTCGCCGTGGAACCTGCCGTTGTACCTGCTGTCGTGGAAGATCGCCCCGGCCATCGCCGCGGGCAACACGTGCGTGGCCAAGCCGTCCGAGCTGACGCCGCTCACGGCCAACCGGCTGGCCGAACTGGCCAACGAGGCCGGCATCCCGCCGGGTGTCATCAACATCGTGCACGGCTACGGCGCGAAGGCCGGCGCCGCGATCTGCGAGCACCCGCGCGTGCCGATGATCTCGTTCACCGGCGGCACCGTGACCGGTGCGAAGGTCGCGGCTACGGCGGCGCCGCTGTTCAAGAAGCTGTCGCTGGAGCTCGGCGGCAAGAATCCGAACGTGATCTTCGCCGACGCTGACCTCGAGCAGGCCATCCCGACGTCGATCCAGTCGAGTTTCGCGAATCAGGGGGAGATCTGCCTCTGCGGCTCGCGCATCTTCGTGGAGCGGCCGATCTACGATCAGTTCGTGGAGCGCTTCGTCGCCGCGACGAAGAAGCTGCGCATCGGCGATCCGACCGACGCGTCCACCGACGTCGGGGCGCTGATCAGCGAAGCGCATCTGCAGAAGGTGACGGGCTACGTGGCGCTGGCGAAGGAGGAGGGAGGCGTCGTCGCGACCGGCGGCAACCGTCTCGACCGCCCCGGCTACTTTGTCGAGCCGGCGGTCATCACCGGCCTCGGCTGCGATTGCCGCGTGCTGCAGGAGGAGATCTTCGGGCCGGTCGTCACGATCACACCGTTTGACGGGGAAGAGGAAGCGGTGGCCTTCGCGAACTCGACCAGATACGGCCTCTCGGCGACGCTCTGGACGCGCGACCTGCAACGGGCTCACCGCGTAGCGGCAGCGCTCGACAGCGGCACGGTCTGGATCAACTGCTGGCTCCTGCGCGACCTGCGGGTCCCGTTCGGCGGCATGAAGGAGAGCGGCGTCGGGCGCGAGGGAGGCTTTCAGTCGCTCGAGTTTTTCACCGAGGCGAAGAACGTCTGTCTCAAGCTTTAAAAAAGGGTTGCCCGTTGTCCGTTGCCGGTTGTCCGTGCTGCGCTGCGCGATCGCGGTCGTGTAGAGGAGGACGGACAACGGGAAACGGAAAACGGACAACGTAGTTAAACTACCGCCCCATGAGCAAGCAGGGCGAAATCGTCGGCGGTCTTCTGGCTCCTCATCCTCCGCACATCGTGTATGGCGAGAACCATTGGCGGAACGAGCCGAAATCGGAGTGCGGGTGGGAGGTTTTGCGGTGGGGATATGAGCGGGCGAGGAAGCATTTCCTGGCCAAAAAGCCCGATGTGATTCTCGTCCACTCGCCGCACTGGCAGACGGTGATCGGCCATCACTTCCTCGGCGTCCCGGAGTTCCACGGGCTGTCCGTCGATCCGATCTTCCCGAACCTCTTCCGCTACCGGTACGACATCAAGGTGGACGTCGAGCTGGCGGAGCTGATTGCCGAGGAGGGGAGGAAGGACGGGCTCATCACGAAGATGATGCGCAACCCGCAGTTCCGCGTCGACTACGGGACGATCGTCTCCTGCCACATGATGAATCCGGAGTGGGACATCCCCATCGTCGGGATCTCGTCGAACAACTCCCCCTACTACTTCTCCAACGAGATGGGCCAGGCGCAGATGATCCGCCTCGGCCAGGTGACGAAGCGGGCTATCGAAAAGAGCGGCCGCCGCGCCATCCTGCTGGCATCGAACACCCTCTCCCACCGCCACTTCACCACCGAAGGTGACATCCCCGAGGACATGTCCCGCGAGCACGTGTACGAGCACTCCGGCTACCTTTGGGACATGCAGGTCATCGACCTGATGCGCAAAGGCAGGACGAAAGAGCTGATCTCGATCCTGCCCGAGTTCATGGACCACGCGGTGTCGGAAGTGAAGGCGGGCTCGCTGGCGTGGATGCTGTCCGCGCTCGATTTTCCGGAGTACCCGGCGGAGATTTTTGGGTATTGGACGGTGATCGGGACGGGCAACGCCGTTGCGGGCTGGGATCCGCAGCTCCGCGCAGCGGCGACTACGCAGGGCTCCGTCGCCGCTGCGCGGGATTGAGAATTGAGGATTGAGGATTGAGGAAGGGGAGCGAGATTCAGGAACGGGTGTTTCGCTTTGCGTGCGAGATTGTGCGTCTACATGACGTGCTCGTCACGCGCGGTCAGAGTGCTCGTGACATGGGCCGTCAGCTCATGCGAGCTGCCACGTCAATCGGAGCGAACCTCGAAGAAGCAGATGCTGGCCAGAGCCGCGCAGATTTTGTGTCGAAGTGCACGATTGCCTTGAAGGAAGCTCGTGAAGCGCTGTACTGGCTCCGGATACTCTCCGCAACGGGGAAGCTCGACGAGTCGGCCGATCCGCTGATGCACGAGTGCGACCGCATCGTCGCCGTCCTCACCACGATTGTTAGAAAAGCGAAAGGCGACTGATGACCCAATCCTCAATCCTCAATCCTCAATCCTCAATCCTGAAGGCGTACATCGTTCCGGGACAACCGCACATCCTGCTGGGTGACAAGAAGAACGCGGGCTGGGCAAAGCTCAAGGCCGCGTACGAGCAGATCGGGCGCGAGATCGAGCAGTCCGGCGCGGAGCTGATCCTGCTTTACTCGACGCAGTGGTTCTCCGTCATCGGGCACCTCTTTCAGATCGATCCGCGGCCGAAGTGGACGCTCGTCGATCAGAACTGGTACGAGCTCGGGGAGATCCCGTACGAGTTCCGCGTCGATCCGGGCTTCGGGGAGTTGTATGCGCGGATCTGCAAGGATGCGGGGATGCAGGCGGCGACGGTGGCGTATCACGGGTTTCCGATCGATACCGGGACCGTCGTCGCGCTGAAGCTGATGACGCCGAACAATGCGGTGCCGGCGTCCATGGTGTCGTGCAACATCTACGCGGAGCGGGAAGAGACGCGCGCGCTCGGGTTCGCGGCGCGGAAGGCGATCGAGGCGTACGGGAAGAAGACGATCGTCGTGGCCGTGACGAACTTTTCGAACCGCTACGAGGTCGCGGAGATCGATCCGGCGCAGGACCGCATCTCGTCGCAGAAAGACGACGAGTGGAACCGGAAGCTGCTCGAGATGTTCGCCGAGGGGCGGCTCGAGGACGTGGCCCAGGTGGCGCGCGACTTTGCCCGCGAGGCGAACGCGGACATGGGCTTCAAGGCGATCTGGTGGCTCGGCGCGGTGATGGGAGAGCACAACCGGTACGACGGCAAAGTGTGGGAGTACCAGCCGGTCTGGGGGACGGGGAGCGCGATCGTCGAGCTGACGCCGAACGACCGGAAGCAGATCGACTGGGAGAAGGAGTTCGACGAAGGTCCGGTGCCGGACTTCAGCGGTGCGGGTGGCTCGAGCGGGACTGGACTGGAGACGCACAACGTGCTGGAGAACGGGCCGAATGTGCACCAGCAGAGTGAGATGAGCTCCCAGGAGGAGCTGGGCGCGGGGGGACAGGCGGGAACGCAGAGCGGAGAACCCCGAACGCAGAACGCAGAACGCAGAACGCAGAACGCAGAAACGCTGCCTCCCATACGTCCCATCGGTCCCATAGGTCCCATTGGTTCCACCGCGACGAACCAAGCCATCCGCACCGATCGCGCTCCCAAGCCCGTGGGTCCGTATCCCCACGCGCGGCGTGTCGGGGACTTTCTGTTTCTCTCCGGCATCGGGCCGCGCAAGCCGGTCACCGGGGAGATCCCGGGACTGCTGCGCGATGCGGCCGGCTCGGTGCTGGGGCACGATATCGAAGTGCAGACGCGCGCCTGCATCGAGAACATCCGCATCATTCTCGAAGAAGCGGGCAGCTCGCTCGAGAAGGTCCTGGACGTGACGGTCTACCTCACGGACATGCAGGGCGATTTCGAGCGCTTCAACAAGGTGTACGCGGAGTACTTCGGGCAGATCCAGCCGACGCGCACGACCGTCGGCGTCGATTCGCTGCCGACGCCGATCGCCGTCGAGCTGAAAGTGATCGCTTCGGCATGAAGCTGATCGACATCTCCCCGGTCATCGACGCTTCCATCGGCGTCTGGCCGGGCGACGTCCCGTTCAGCCACAACGTCAGCCTGAACATGCACAGCGGCGATAACCTGACGCTCTCCGACGTGCGCACGACGCTGCACGTCGGCGCGCATACGGATGCGCCGAACCACTACGCCGCGGACGGCGAGGACATCGCCTCGCGGCGGCTCGAGCTGTACGTCGGCGCCTGCAACGTCATCCACGTCGACGTCGAGCGCGGCGAGCGGATCATGCCGTGGCACATCGAGAAGAAACCGATCACCGCCGCGCGGGTGCTCTTCCGCACCAACACCTTCCCCGATCCGCGCGCCTGGAACAACGACTTCGCCAGCCTGTCGCCGGAGCTCATTCACCTGCTCCACCAGCGCGGGGTCGTGCTCGTCGGCCTCGATACGCCGTCGGTCGACCCGTTCGATTCCAAAGCGCTCGAAGCGCACAACGCCCTGGCCGAGCACGACATGGCCAATCTCGAAGGCGTGGTGCTGACGGGCGTTCCGGAAGGGGAGTACGAGCTGATCGCGCTGCCGCTGCGGATCAGGGGAGGAGACGCAAGTCCCGTCCGTGCTGTGCTGCGGGCTCTCGATTGAGGCGCCGCTCCCGCTGCAGGAGCTCTTCGAGCTCGCCCGCGGGGATAGGGCGGCTGTAGTAGAAGCCCTGAATCAGATCGCAGTCCTTCTGCCGCAGCATCTCGAGCTGCTCCGCCGTCTCGACCCCCTCGGCCACGACCGTCAGCTCCAGGCTGTGGGCCATGGCGATGACGGCCGAGACGATCGCCGCATCCGCGGTATCGCTGGTGATGTCGTGCACGAAGGCCTGATCGAGCTTGAGCGTGTCGATGGGGAAGCGCTTCAGGTAATTGAGTGACGAGTAGCCGGTGCCGAAGTCGTCCATCGCGATCTTCACGCCGAGGGCGCGCAGCTCGCGGAGCGTGAACATCGAGCTCTCGGCGTTCTGCATCGCGTTCGATTCGGTGATCTCGAGCTGCAGGCAGGCGGGGTCGATCCCCGTCTCCGCGAGGACGGCGCGCACCTGCTGCACGAGATCGGGCTGCGCGAACTGGCGCGCCGAGAGGTTCACCGACATCGTCAGGCCCGGGTCGAGGCGGTTCCACTCGCCGATCTGGCGGCAGGCTGTCTGCAGGACCCACTGGCCGATCGGGATGATCAGGCCCGAGAGCTCGGCCACCGAGATGAAGCGTGCCGGCGAGAGCAGCCCCTGCTCCGGATGGTTCCAGCGGACCAGCGCCTCGGTGCCGACGATCCGCTCGGTGCGCGCGTCGATGAGCGGCTGATAGTGCAGCACGAGCTCGTTCTGGCTCAGAGCCTTGCGCAGCATGTTCTCCAGCGCGAGCCGTTCGAGCGCGCGGGCGTTCATGGCCGGGGCGTAGAGCTGGTAGTTGTCGCGTCCCTGCTCCTTGGCGCGGTACATCGCGGTATCGGCGTTGCGGATGAGCGTCTCGGGATCGTGGCCGTCGCCCGGGAAGAGGCTCACGCCGATGGACGTGGTCACGAAGAGCTCGCGGTCGTGGATGAAGAACGGCAGTTGCAGCGCTTCGGTGATCTTCTGCGCCATGCGGGCGGCGTCGTCGACGCTTTCGACGCGCGGGATCAGGAGCGTGAACTCGTCGCCGCCGAAGCGGCCCACGGTATCGCCTTCCCGGACGCAACCGCGGATGCGCTCGGCGACCGACTTGAGCAGCGCGTCGCCGGTGGAGTGGCCGAGGGAGTCGTTGATGTCCTTGAAGCGGTCGAGGTCGAGGAAGAAGAGGGCCAGCTTCTGCTGCGCGCGATGCGCCTGCGCCAGCGCCACGATGAGCCGGTCGACGAAGAGCGGCCGGTTCGGCAGGCCGGTGAGCGCGTCGTGATAGGCGAGGTGCTCGATCTCGTCCGCCGCCAGCTCCGCGGCTTCGCGCTCGTCTTCGAGGAGCGAGGCGATCATGCCGATGCCGAGGACGGCCTGCATCAGGAAATCGATGTAGCCGAGGTAGGTGATCGGCGTGAGGTAGCGGAGCTGGATGATGCCGTAGAGGGCGAACGCGCCGGAGAGGATGGCGAAACCGACCCCTTCGCGGCGGTGGCGTGCACGCCAGAGCGCGACGGCGGCGATGAGAAAGGCGATGGCGGCAGCCGCGGCGCGGAGCTGGTCGAAGAACGCCGCGAGCAAGCCGATGACCGTGAGGCCGAGGAGGATGCGCTGGGCGTCGAGCAGGCGCACGGGGCGGCGGCGCACCAGTTCGAAGACGCCGAAGAGCAGCCAGCCGATCTCCAGCCATCCGGCCACGCCGCCGGCCAGCCGGGTGGCGATGACGAAGGGGTGATGTGCAGGATAGTGCCACACGCCGTCGAGCACGGTCGTGAGCACGGACGCGAGATTGAAGACCGCCAGCGCGGCGCAGGCGAACGTCCAGTGCAGCAAGTACGACTTGCCGTATTGCCGGTGGAAGCTCAGCAGCAGGAGCGCGAGCACGATGGCGCCGAGCGTCTGCGCGGTGAACGTCGCGGCGACGGCTATATTGAATTCAGGCATGGGGTTACGCGGACCGGAGGTGATTGTGGCGCTTTGTGGCGCCGCGATCAATCAGAGAACTGCTGAATAGGCCGCGATCAGGCGTCCGGCAGCGGCACGGTAGCCGAACTGTTGCGAGTGGGCGGCGACCCCTGTCCGCATCGGACGCAGGTCCTGCGCGAGCCGCGCCGTCACTTTGACCGCCAGCGCCTCGGGGGTGGCGTGGTCGGCGACGAGCTGGGGAGCATGCTCGCCCAGGAGCGCCTGCACGCCGTCGATGGGAAAGACGGCCGGAGGGACGCCGCAGGCCATCGCCTCGAGGATGGCCCGGTGCCCCTCGTCGGAACCGCGTGCGGTAAAAAGCAGGAGATCGGATGCACGATAGTGCTCAGTGAGGTCGTCCTCGTGATAGCCGGCCCAGAGGACGTCCGGCGCGATTTCGAGGTCGCGCGCGAGCTGTTCGAGCACCGGCCGGTGCGGTCCGTGGCCGATGACCATCATCCGGGCCATCGGGACTTCCCGGCGCACGAGGGCGAAGGTGCGCAGGGCGTCTTCGAAGCCGCGGCCGGGCGCCAGCTTCCCGATGACGGTGAGGAGCCGGGCGTTGTCGGGGATGTTGTAGGTGATGCGGACGTCGGCGCCGACGGGATCGAATTGCCGGTGATCGAGGGGGGGCGGCGTGAAGAGAGCGTTGCGGCCGGCGAGCGGCGCCGCGTCGCGGAAGGTGTCGTTCACGACGCACAGCAGCTTCGTCTTCCGAATCAGCGAGCGGGTGAAGGGATCGGAGCGCAGCACCCGCCGCGCGTGGAAGGTACGGGCTACGGCCAGGTCGTGACCCTGCGCCAGGAACCGGGCAATCCAGTGGTCGTAGGTGAGATGGGCGTGGATGACGTCGAACCGGTGGTGGTCGACCATCCGATGCAGCACATTCAACGTGCGCCGAAAGGCGAACGGGTTCTGCGCCTTCTCGATGAGCGGATGCGCAAAGTCATGCCGCCGCAGTTTCTCCTCGAGCTTGTAGCCGCCGACGTACGCGTAGTGCGCATCCACCCCCGCCGCACGCAGCGCTTCGACCTCGGCGAATGCCGGTGCCGCCGCGCCGGTCCAGCGGTTGCCCGCGGCGAGGTGCAGGATCTTCAGCATGAGCCGCGGCATTATGCCTGCTGCCGAGAGTCATCGAGAGGTTCTGCAGGTGTCCACATTCGTCTTTTGTCCTCGACCCACGACATCCGGAGTGCCCTCCAGACGAGACTCGGACACCCAGAGCATCCGCGGTGTGCTCCAGACGAGACCTGAAATCCGTTTTGAGTGATCGGAAATCGGTTTTGAGTGTTGCGAGTGTCCTCAAACCGAGAATCGAACACTCAAAACCGAATTCCAGTGTCCTCTGGACGAGAATCGAACACTCAAAACCGATTCCGAGTGTCCTCCAGACGAGACTTGGACACTCAAAACCGATTTCTGATCACTCAAAACCGATTTTCGATCACTCCAGGATGAACGACGAAAAGTTCAGACCGGATCCGAATCACTCCCCGTCGATTCCCGATCACTCGCGTTCGATTCCGGATGACTCCCAAACGATTCCGCATCACTCGAAGAGGATTCCGGATCACTCGAAACGCATTCCGGATCGCTCGAAACGGATTCCGCATCACTCCAAACGGATTCCCCATCACTTCGAATCGATCCCGCGTTACTCGGGAGCCGTTGGCGCTGTGATAGATTCGCTCCATGGCTGTCGACCAGGAACTGCTCGAGATTCTCGCCTGTCCGCTCTGCAAGCAGGAAGTCAAAGTCGTTGCGTTGTCGGACGCGAAGCGCGTCACCGTGCGCGACAAGTACCGCGAAAAGTTCCGCGGGGAAGAGCCGGTCGTCGAGGACGGCCTGCGCTGCGTCAAGTGCGGACGCGTCTACCCGATCGTCAGCGACATCCCGATCATGCTCGTCGAAGAAGCGTACGACGCGCCCTGAGACGTGTTTTCCCGTCTGATCGGCGCCGTTCGGAACGGATTCGCCAGCCTCAGCCCGCACGGTCTGCTTCGCTGGACCTGCTTCTTCTACCTCGGGCACATCATCTTTCAGGGGAAGATCGCCCCTTCTGAGCTCGGTGCCTTCTGGGCCATCTTCTGCCTCGGCTGGGCCATGGCGAGGCGCGAGGCCCGCTTCTCCTTCCATATCCTCTACTACCCGCTGGCGCTCTACGGCGTCGTGTCGACGCTCTCCGCGGCCGCGGCTGAAGCCCGGATCCACGCGGGCTTCGAGTCGATGCTCTGGTTCAAGATGCTCATTTTTCCCGCGGCGTTGATCCTCTACCGGACCATCCCTCGGATGCGCGGCGTTGCCCTCGCGGCGCAGATCATCTTCGGCGTCGGCATCGCCGCCTGGGGCATCTTCGAGTTTCTCGTCCTCGACCAGCGCGAGCTCGAGCGGCGCATCAACGGGCCGTCGACGCACGTCATGACTTTCTCGGGGCTGCTGTTGCCGCTGTCGCTCATGCTGCTGCTGCTCTGGTGGCACCAGCGGAAACTCTGGCAGCTCGGCGCAACGGTCATCGTCTCGCTCACCCTGCTCCTCACCTTCACCCGTGGCGTCTGGCTTGGGTGGCTCTTCGCCGTCATTGTCATCCTCGTGCTGGCCCGGCCGAAGCTGCTCTTCTACCTGCCGATTGTCTTGCTCTGGGCCATCATCCTCATGCCCTTGCCCCTCTTCGGGCGGATGATGTCGATCTTCGACGCCAAGCAGTCGTCGAATCTCGACCGCATCCGCATGCTCGAGGCGGGGGTGGAGATGATCCGCGATTACCCGCTGCTCGGCGTCGGCCCCGCCAACGTCAAAGAGGTCTATCCCCTCTACAAGAAGCACGACGCGCCCCGCTTCCGGCCGCCCCACCTGCACAACAACGTCGTCCAGCTCTGGGCCGAGCGGGGCATCCTCGGCCTGGTCGCCTACCTGATGCTGCTCGTGCTCTTTTTACGCGAGTGTGCGCGGGGGTGGCGCTCGCCGGGGGAGGGGCGGATGTGGGCGGAGATCGGGATTGCCGTGACGGCCGGCCTGACCTGGGCGGGGCTGTTCGAGTTCAACTTCGGCGATACCGAGGTCTTCTACCTCATGCTCGAGCTCTTCGCCCTCGTAGTCGCTTCCATCGAGGCGAGCACGACCGCATCGGCGAATGAACCGGTTGTGGTCCCTGTTCCGGCCATTTCAGCGGCGTAGAAGCGTTGTCCGTTGCTCGTTGTCCGTGGTCCGTGCTGCGCCCGGTGTTACTGCCAGGCGGGAAACGGCCAACGGAAAACGGACAACGAGCAACGGACAACTCTCCAGCCGCGAAACCATTCAGCTAATGCTTCCGTCGAAGAGCCGAGACAGTGGGGAAATGAAACACCTGAGCGATCAGGAGCTCATGCGAATCGTTCAGGCGGGTGACTACTCCCCGGCCTCAGAAATCTACGACCGCTACAGCGGCCGGATCTACAACTTCGCATTTCGATTCTTGAAGAATGCTGAAGCGGCCGAGGATGCGACGCAGGAAGTATTCGTCAAGATGATCAAGCACGCCAACCAGTTCAACGGAGATGCAAAGCTGTCCACCTGGCTCTTCTCCATCACAGCCAACTGGTGCCGCGACTACCTCCGGAAGGCGGACAACAAGACGAAGGAATCGGATGAGGTGCTGCTGACCCTTCCGGCCTCCGCCGAGAACTCTCCCGACCGGAACCTGGAGCAGCGGGAGAACGAGATCCGCGTTCGCCGTGCCCTCCAGGAACTGACTGCCGAACAACGAGAAGCGATCCTGCTCTCACGCTACCAGGGACTGTCGTACGCGGAGATCGCCCAGATCGCCGGCTGTTCCGAGGGCGCCGTGAAGACGCGGGTATTTCGCGCGATGGAAACATTGAAAAAGACGCTCGCGAACGATGCGGGCGGAGGTGCCCGATGGCCGATTGCAGTGCGCTGAGAGAAAACCTTCCGATGCTGCTCACCGAGTCGCTCGACCCGGGGCGGCGGGAGACCGCTCACGAGCACATCGAGAGCTGCGAAGCCTGTACGGCCGAGTGGCTCGCGTACAAGGAAACGTGGCTGATGCTCGACGAGCTGCCGGAAGTCGACGTGCCGGCGCGCGTGAAGCAGCGCTTCCTGGTGGCCATCGCCCCGCCCGCGGCCCGTGTCGAGACCCCGGCCAGCGAGACCCCGGCCAACGTCGTCCCCTTCCGCCGCCGTCCCGCCGTGAAGTGGGTCGCGCAGGCGGCTGCCGTCGCCCTGCTCGCCGGAGGCTCCTACTTTGCGGGTCAGCGTACGACGACGGCTCCGGCCACCGCGCCGCTGACGGCCCAGCAGCAGAACGAATCGCCGGCCCGCGTGACCGGCGTCCGTGAGTTCATCCCCGCGGCCTATTCGATCGCCGAGACGCGCGTCCTCGACGCCAGCACCCTCAGCCCGAACATCGAAGGGCGTCCCGACATCACGAACGTGCAGTTCGTCGATGCCGATCCGACCGACGACAACGCCATCGGCATTACCTTCGACATCACCTCGCGGTGGACCGTGAAGGGCAGCCCGAACGACAAGAGCATGGTGCGCCTGCTGTCGTACGTCCTGGAGAACGAGGGGCAGAACGCCTCCCCCCGCTCCGACGCCATCGACTGGGTGCGCCGCACCTACTCCGATCCGCAGTACGCCCACCCGGAGATCGCCAACGCGCTCGCGAAAGTGCTGCGCAACGACGATCACGAAGGGGCGCGCATCAACGCCGTCGACACGCTGAAGAACCTCCCGTCCTCCGCCTCCTCGACGGCGCAGACGCGCGAGGCGCTCATCGAAGCGCTCAAGAGCGACCCGAACCCGGCGGTGCGCATGAAGGCCGTCGACGCGCTGGCGAAGCTCGCCGCCGCCGGCGAGCGGCTCGATCCCGCTGCCGTCGACATGCTCCGCCAGAAGGCGGGGCAGGAAGGCGAGAACGTCTACGTCCGCGTCAAGGCCGCCGAAGCCCTGGGAAACATCCGTCCGTAAATGAACAAACTTCGCACATTCTCGGCCGCGCTCGCGCTCCTCGTGGCATCGCCGCTCTTCGCGGCGCTGTCGAGGACCAGCAAGCACGAGCGCACGCTGCCGCTCGGCATGGCCGGCACCCTGACGATCCGCACCCAGATCGGCAGCGTCGAAGTCGTCGGCGTGGATGAGGGCGGCGTGCGCGTCACCGCCATCAAGACGGTGACGGCGCAGAATCCGGACAAAGAGAAAGAGAAAGCGATCCTGGCGGAAGTCGACCGCATGGTCGAGCTGCAGGACAAGGTCTCGCCCGACGGCCGGAACGCCCTGGTGCAGACGTATGCGCCGAATTCGATGCGCGGCCGCGGCTGGAAGGTCGAGGTGCGCTACGTCGTCTGGATGCCGCGCACGGCCGACCTGCGTGTCGAGACGCAGGACGCGCAGCAGATCCGCGTGGTGAACATGATCGGCAACGTCGCCGTGAAGAACTTCTCCGGCACCATCGTGCTGGAGCGCGTCACCGGCGTCACGATGGCGGAGAGCTCGAACGGCGGCATCGTCTACATGCCGCAGCAGCGCCTCGGCGGCAACGTCACGCTCAAGACCATCAACGGCAACATCGAGGCGATCATCCCCGAAGGCATCGGCTTCCAGTGGAACGCCGAAGCGCTGGCCGGCGACTTCCGGACCACCGTGACGGGCGTGCGCGGCCGCGTGGCCGGCTCCGGTTTCCGCGGCAGCGTCAATACGCCCAGCGGGCCGACGCTGACCACGGCCACGGTAACGGGCAACATCTTCCTGCTCCGCTCCGGAACCCAGGCCGCGTCGGCGAAGTCGCTGCGCCAGATCATCCCGGCCGCCCCGCAGCCGCCGACGCCCAATGCGTCGCATCCGGACGCCGCCCTGGCCGGACGCCGCGACATGACGCAGCAGTTCGTGCAGGGGCACCTCGAGTTCGCCACGAGCATCGGTGACATCACGATCAGCGAGCTGCGCGGCGACGCCGTCCTCTCGACCGGCGCCGGCGAGGTCCGCCTCGGTACGGTAACGGGCAGTTGCCGCGTCACGTCCCTCGGCGGTCCGCTCGAGCTCGGCGACGTCTTCGGCGTCCTCGAAGCGCGGACGAAAGCCGGCGACATCACGGTCCAGGCAGCCCGCTCCGGCGGCGTCCTCCAGACCGGCGGCGGCATCGTCCGCGTGGTCTATATCGGTGCCCCGATGGTCGTGACCTCGGCCGGAGGCGACATCATCATCCGCCAGGCCGCCGCCCCCGTGAGCGCCGATACCCGCTCCGGCGACATCGCCATCACCGTCGATCCCAGCTCCCGCGCGCAGCGCATCGGCGCCCGCACGGCCAAGGGAAACGTGGTGCTCTTCCTCCCGCCCCGCTTCGGCGCGGACGTGGACATCACCGTCCTGACGGATGACGCTAACGCTGCCAACCTCATCGAATCGTCTTTCGGCGCCCTGACGGTGCAGAAGGAACAGGTAGCCGGCGGCAAGACCCGCCTCCACGCCAGCGGCAAAATCAACGGCGGCGGCGAGCGCATCGAGCTCTTCGCCGAAGGCGGCGGCGTGCAGATCAAGACGCAGCCGGTGCCCGGACGGTAGTTGGCGGTTGGCGGTACGCACGCTGCGCTCGCTCGCGGTTGGCGGTGGACACGGAGAACGGCTCCGCCGCGTGGAACCGGTCCCTACCGCCACCCGCGAGCACGCGCAGCGTGCGTACCGCCAACCGTCACCTACCCGGCCTTGCTCGCGGTTGGCGGTGAAGACGCGCACGCTATGCTCGCGCTAGCGCTCGCTCCCGCGCGAGTGCGTTCCAAGCTCGCGGTGCACCGTCGGATGGCTTCGGCGGTCTCCACCGCCAACCGCGAGCACGCGCAGCGTGCGTACCGCCAACCGCCAACTACCCCGCCTTGCTCGCGGTTGGCGGTGAAGACGCGCACGCTATGCTCGCGCTAGCGCTCGCTCCCGCGCGGAGTGCGTTCCACGTCGGATGGCTTCGGCGGTCCCTACCGCCAACCGCGAGCACGCGCAGCGCGCGTACCGCCAACCGCCAACTCCCCCCCCATTGCACCAATGTCGGCCCCGCATTAGCATTCGCCGCCTGATGGACAGTTGATCCGGGAGGACATCTTTGAAATCGATTATTTACGGCGCACTGCTCTTCGCACTCGTCGCGTGCAATTCGGCGGACTCGGGGACTACGGCTGGCACGCAGACGGAAGGCACGTCAACCGCCAGCGATACCGGGACGGCCGCGGCCAATACGGAGACCAACAGCACCGCGCCGGCAGCCCAGCCGGTGCAGAAGGAGCAATCAATGAGCGAGTACCAGGACCAGGTAGCGGTGGTGAAGACCTCCGCCGGGGAGATCGAGATCCGTTTCTTCCCCGACGTCGCCCCGAACCATGTGAAGAACTTCATCGATCTGGCGAAGCAGGGCTTCTATAACGGCACGAAGTTCCACCGTGTGATCCCCGGCTTCATGATCCAGGGCGGCGACCCGAACACCAAGAGCGGCGACCCGATGACCTGGGGCATGGGCGGCTCGCCGAACAAGGTGCGCGCCGAGTTCAACTCGGTTCCGCACAACCGCGGCATCGTCTCGATGGCCCGCTCGCAGGATCCGAACAGCGCCTCGTCGCAGTTCTTCATCTGCGTCGCCGACGCCGGGTTCCTCGACAACAACTACACCGCCTTCGGGCAGGTGCTGAAGGGGATGGACGTCGCCGACAAGATCGTGAGCGCGAAGACCGGACCGCAGGACCGCCCGCTCGAGCCGACAACCATCGAGAGCATCACCTTCCGCGCCGCTACGGACGCCGAGAAGGGCGCGGCTCCGCAGAAGGGCTCGGCCCCGGCGCAGTGACGCTTCCGGACGAGGTCGCGGTCGTCGTCAGCGAGTGGCTCGGCCAGGGCTGGACCGCCCAGCCGCTCGCCGGCGACGCGTCCGTGCGGGCGTACTTTCGCATTACCCACGGGGGCGAGACCTACATGCTCGCCTACTATCCGGAGGAAGTGCGCCCGCAACTCCGCCGCTTCATGGACGCCTACACGGCGGTCTCGCCGAGCGGCCGCATCCCCGCCGTGCTGCACCAGGGAGATTTCGCCGTCCTGCAGCACGACGTGGGCGACCGGACGCTCTTCGACGTCCTCCACGAGAACCGCGAAGAAGGCATCCGTCTCTACCGGGAGGCCCTGAGCCTGCTGGCCGCTTTCCAGCAGGCCCGCGCCGACGTGAACCCGCCGTTCACGGCCGAATCGTTCACGGCCGAACTGGAAATGGCGCGGGAGTACTACGTCGAGCAGCTCATGGGAGCGCCGGCCGAAGGTTTGAAATCAATCTTCGATAATCTGTCACGAAAAGTAGCCTCGCATCCGTACGTTTTATGTCATCGCGACTTTCACGGACAAAATCTGCACGTCGTGAATGACACGGTTTACTTGATTGATTATCAGGACCTGAGAATGGGTCCGGATACGTACGATCTCGCCTCGCTCCTGCGCGACCGCGGCGTGGCCCGCATCATCGGCGACGAGACGGAGCTCGAGCTGCTCGACCATTACCGCGGCCTGATCGGCGCGGACGATTCGATCCGCCGCCGCTACTTCGAAACGCTGCTGCAGCGCTCGATCAAGATCCTCGGCACGTTCTCCAAGCAGCCCATCGTCCGCGGACGCATGCACTACCTCGACTTCATCCCCCCGACCCTCGAGAGCATCCGCCGCTGTCTCGACGAGCTGCCGGAGCTGGCGGAGCTCGGCGACTTGTTTCCCCTGGACTTTTCACTCGAAGCCGCTCGGGAACGCGCGAGCTCTCTGCAAGAATGACAATACGCGTTGTCCGTTGCCCGTTGTCCGTACGGGCCACGGACAACGGGCAACGGACAACGAGGTAAAGAATGGCTAAACACAAGATCACCCTGCTCCCCGGCGACGGCATCGGTCCCGAAGTGACGGCGGCTGTGGTGCAGATCCTCGAGTGCGCCGGCGTGGACATCGAGTGGGAGAAGTACTTCGTCGGCGCCGAGGCGATCTCGCGCTTCGGCGATCCGCTGCCGCAGGACGTGCTCGACTCGATCCTCCGGAACAAAGTCGCGCTCAAGGGGCCGGTCACGACTCCGGTCGGCACCGGTTTCTCGTCCATCAACGTACGGCTGCGGAAGACGCTCGACCTCTACTCGAACCTCCGCCCCGTCCTGTCGATGCCGAACATCATCACGCGATATGAGGACATCGATCTCGTCGTCGTTCGCGAGAACACGGAGAGCCTCTACGCCGGTCTCGAGCACGAGGTGGTGCCGGGCGTCGTCGAGTCGCTGAAGATCATTACGGAGAAGGCGTCGACACGCATCGCGAAGTTCGCCTTCGATTACGCCGTGCAGCACGGCCGCAAGCGGGTGACGGCCGTCCACAAGGCGAACATCATGAAGCTGTCGGACGGCCTGTTCCTGCAGTGCTTCCGCAACGTGGCCAAGGATTACCCGAACATCGAGGCGGACGACCGCATCGTGGACAACCTCTGCATGCAGCTCGTGATGAACCCGAATCAGTTCGACATCCTGCTGCTCGAGAACCTCTACGGCGACATCGTCTCGGACCTCACGGCCGGCCTGGTCGGCGGACTGGGTGTGGTCGCCGGCGCGAACATCGGCCTGAACGGCGCCGTCTTCGAGGCGGTGCACGGCAGCGCCCCCGACATCGCGGGCCAGAACAAGGCCAACCCGCTGGCGCTGCTCCAGTCGGCGGTGCTCATGCTCCATCACATCAACGAGCCGCAGGCGGCGCAGCGCATCCGCACCGCCATCACGAAGGTGCTGGCGATGGGCCCCGAGCAGCGCACACGCGACATCGGCGGCACCGGCTCCACGGCGGATTTCACCTCCGCGATCTGCGACGTGCTGCGGAAGGGCGTGCGGGCTACGGATTAATTGAGCGGCGCCGGCCGGAAGGTGGGAACGGGTGGGTTTTTGGTTTTTGGTTTTCGGTAGAACAGGGCAACCGCAGGCCCCCAGGCGGAGCACCAACAACCAACAACCCAAAACCAACAACCCAATACGACACCGACCGTCCCCCATCTCTACCGCTGTCGGCGCCACACTCCCATGTCCCACCTGCGCGACGGCGTTTCCCATTTCAACTCCCACCAGTTCTGGGAGGCGCATGAGTCGTGGGAGCATCTCTGGCTCGCCGACCGGAGCGCGGAGCGGGAGTTCCTGCAGGGGCTCATTCAACTCGCGGCGGCGTACTACCACGTGCGGCGGGGGAACGCCCGGGGGGCGGTGCGGCTGTTCGACGCCGCGCTGCGCCGCCTGGAGCCTTTTCCCGCGCGATTCCGGGACATCGATCGTGAGGCGGCGGTCGTGACGGCGCGCCGTCACCGGGAGATCGTCGCCGGCGGCGGGAGCGTACCGGATCACGAGTTTCCGCGGCTTTCGATCACGTAATTTTTCCATCTCCCCCCTCGGCGGCTCGGCTACAATCGGCGCTCACCCAATCGGCCATCCTCACGTACTCGAGGGTCAAAAATGCACGAAATCGAACAACGGGACCGGGAGCTTCTGAACGCTCTGCAGGGGGAGATTCCGCTCGTCTCGACGCCGTTCGCTGTTCTCGGTCAGAAGCTCGACATGTCCGAGAAAGAAGTGATCAAGCGGACGGAGCGCCTCAAGAAGGAAGGGATCGTGCGGCAGCTCGCGGCGAACTTCGATTCGCGAGCGCTCGGCTACCGCTCCTGCCTCGTGGCGGCGCGCGTCAGCCCGGACCGGGTCGACGACGCCGGCGCGATCATCAGCGCTTATCCGGGCGTCACGAAGAACTACCGGCGCAACAACGAGTTCAACCTCTGGTTCACGATTCACGTCTCCCCGCTCTCGCAGCTCGGTCTCGAGAAGACCGTCGAGGTTCTCGGCAATGAGGCGGAGTGCCAGATCGTGCGGCCGCTGCCGACGCTCAAGCTGTTCAAGTCGAGCAGCAACGACGGCGAGTCGCACGCCGAGGGTGACACGCACGAGCCGGTGCAGCTCTCGGCCATGGAGATCGAGTGCGTCCGTCTGCTGCAGCGCGATCTGCCGCTGCAGCCGCGTCCTTTCGATGCACTGGCCCGCGCCGCGGGATTGGGTGCCGAGGAAGTGCTGGCCGCGGCGCACGCGCTGCTGAAGCGGGGACAAATCCGCCGCTTCTGCGCGAACGTCACGACGCGCAAGGGAGGCTTCGTCGCCAGCGCCATGGGCGTCTGGATGGTGCCGCAGGATCGCGCCGAGGAGTACGGCGTGAAGCTGTCGCAGCACAAGGCGGTGTCGCACTGCTATCTGCGCCCGGTCTACGACGACTGGCCGTACAACCTCTACACGACCGTGCACGGCCGCTCGGTGGACGAATGCGAGTCGATCATCAACGACCTCGCCATCGACACCGGTCTGTCACAGAAGCAGGCGCTGTATCCGACGAAGGAGTACAAGAAGGCACGCATCCAGCTCTTCTCGCACGAAGCCGAGGAGTGGGAAGCGACGCACGCCGGACGCCGCGCCGCCGCCGCCTCGTAGAGCGTTCAATTTCCGGTTTCCGATTTCCGGGTCCCGGTCTTCTGCCTTTCCGGAAATCGGATCTCGGAAATCGGGAATCGCCTCTCCCCCCATGTTCGACGCGTTTCGCGAGCCGCATCCTGCCGAGCGGCTGCGTGCCGCGGCGGTGGCTCCGATTGCGGCGTTTCTCATCGCGCAGTTTTACTTTTCGCTCTACCCGATGCTGCGAGCCGTGCCGGCGTGGCTCTTCTGGTTGGTCGTACTGATCGTCTTTGCCGGGACCGCGTGGGGGCTCGTGGCGTCGGCGCGGATCGCGGTCCGGCAGCGGCGTGAGCTCGACTGGCGGGGTATCGCCTGGCTCGTCATCGCCGTCGTGGCGTCGCTGTTCTGCGGTCGGCTCTTTCTCGCGTTAACCTTCCCCTGGCTTTGACGTATCCGACGATCGTCCGTCGAGGCAAGATTTTTTGACAGCCAGCCGCGCGTAAGTCGTTGATTGCGCGTGCGCGACGAGCGGAACGTCGCTTGGAACAAGCGCTCTCCGGAAGGAGCGGCGCATGGATCACGAATGGATGGATGAAGACTTCATTCAGGACCTCGACGAGATCGTCAGAAAAGTCGAATCGAAGGACCTCACCGGCTGGGAGACGATCGTCTTCGTCATCGGCGAGGCGGAGGATTGAGGGTGGAGGGCGCTCATCGTCGCGTTTGTCATCGAGACGAAGGAGGATTAATGTTGAATGTGATGCGGACCTCAGGACCCCAAAGAAGAAGTTCGCCGCCTGCTCGACACGTTGCCGGATGAAGCGGCATCTACGTCCAGCAGAAGATCGAACGAGGGCTCGCTGCTGCCGCGGCGGGAGACTTCATCTCCGGCGAAGAGATCGAGCAGCGGATCGCACGTTGGGCTGGCGCCCGCAACTGACGGGCTACCCCTTCTTCGTGCCGTCGTCCGGCGGGTTCTCCGCTTCCTGCACGGCGGCGATCGCGCCCTGGAAGCCAATCTTGGAGTGGGTACCGTCGCAGAACGGCTTCATCGTCGAGCCGCCGCACCGGCAGAGGGCGGCCTTCTTCACCGGGACTTCGTTGCCCTGGGCATCGGTGAGCTTGAAGTCGCCTTCGACGATGAGCGGGCCGTTGTCGCGGATTTTGATCGTGATGGTCATGGGGCTCCTGGTTAGAAAATCGGGTTCTCGGCGACGTGGTGGAAGTTCCACTCGTACGTGAAGCCGGGGAACTGCACCGGGATCACGTATTTGACGTCGATGCGGATCGTATCGCGGCGGCGGACGATCTCGACGTCCTCTTTTCCGACCGGCAGGTCCAGCCGTTCCGCTTCGCTGAGGATGGCCTTCATGATGTGGCCGTCGTTGTGCGTTCCGGCGGCGCGCGCCTCGTCCGTGACGGTCTGGCGGAGATCGGCGGTCCTGACCTTCACCGGGATCATCTTGTACGCGACGAAGAGCCCGGCCAGCAGGAGCAACAGGCCGACGACACAGCCGAACTGACTTTCACCCCGTTCGCGGCGATTACGACGCATTTCAACACCCTCCCGATCGAGATTTTCCGGCTTCCGGACGGGAGCATTCTACTCGATCGGAACAAGCGGACGCGTCGATGCGTGAGCCACGTCTTCACCCGTGGACGATGACCAGAGAATCAGCCGCGCGCGCCCCACGATGTAATTCGCCGGCAGCGGTCCCCAGTTGCGGCTGTCGTACGACGCGGCCCGGTTGTCGCCCATCACGAAATAGCAGTTCGACGGCACGAGCTGCGCCCCGATCTCGCCGCTGGCCGACGCGCGCAGCAGGTACGGCTCGGCGAGCGTATAGCCGCCGATGCGCAC
The DNA here is from genome assembly GCA_036399695.1 of Thermoanaerobaculia bacterium. Taxonomy (GTDB): domain Bacteria; phylum Acidobacteriota; class Thermoanaerobaculia; order Gp7-AA8; family Gp7-AA8; genus DASVEE01. The sequence goes on from DASWMP010000357.1 coordinate 24,616, forward strand.
GCGGCCGAGGCGCGAGTCGATGAGGTCGCCCGGCGTGGCGATGACCCGTTTCACCACCAGCTCGTCCGGCTTGAGCGGCGAGCGAAAGACCACCACGTCGCCACGGCTCGGCTGCTTCCCGAAGAGATACGGCGTGACGATGATGTGATCGCCGACCTTCAACGTGGGCGCCATCGACTCCGAAGGGATCGCGTAGACGCCGATCGCCGCCCGGACGAGGAGCGCGAGCACGACCGCCACCGCGAGCGGCTCGAGCACCAGGCGGAAAACGGACTTGGAGCGCATCGTCAGAAGCAAGAACGAACGTGAAGCCGCGGAAGTTCCGCCGCGAGGGCTGGGCCCTGACTCACAGCACAAATAGGGCCGAGGACTCCACGGTTCGGATCGCCGGATCGTACCAGTCCTGTAGTCGGTACCGGTACCGCCGGACCCTCCGCGCGCCGCCTCTTCATCCCCCGCCCACGCGCCTTCATCCCTCCATCCCGCCCTCCCGTCCCCCTTGATTTGACTCGTCCCACCCACCTGCGCGACCATTCCCCTCCCAATAGTCCCGCCCGTACTGTGGTGTAGCTCAGTTGGTAGAGCGCCGGATTGTTAATCCGGTGGTCGTAGGTTCGAGCCCTACCGCCACAGCCAGTTTGTGTCTGCAACCGAGCTCGCGGTTCGCGTGCTGCGACACAACAGTCGCTCCCTTCGGCTCGCATCGCTGTACTTCAGAACGTCGTGATCCCCCGCCCTGCCCACCCTCGCCCCGCCCTGCTCGCGCACGCTTCACTTATCTTTGCGCGCGTCTTCCATTAGTATTACTTCTGCAAATAACTCGGAATTCTCAGCACGGGGAGCGGTTGTGGATGGAGCGCTATAAGTATTATCTTCAAGCGCGACAAGCAATTACATCGGTGTAGCACTACCGCAGTCATGGAGTCGGCAATCCTCTCGACTTCCCTTCGACGGCCGGTGACCGCCCTAACCTAAGGAGCTGCTCACCATGGTTTTTCACGCCACGCCCCCTGTTCCCCCCACCCCTCCCGCCATCATCCGCTGCACGACTGCCGACGGCCGCGTCCTCGACGACTGTGCAAAGTACGTCTATACGCGCCAGAACACGAACGTCGAGGCTCGCTTCACCGGCAGCGTCCGGATCCATCCGAGCTCCGAAGCGGTCGTGATCGTGCCGCCTGGAGGCACTGCCAGCATCGAAGAGCGCGCGGGCAAGAGCGTGCGCCGCTTCTCGGTTGAAAACGGCAAAACGACGTACAGCATCGACGGCGCCACGCGCCCGTTCGACGGTGCCGCGCGCCTGTGGCTGCGCGACGTGCTCAGCACCATGCCGGCCACGCCGGTCCCTCCTTCGAAGTAGCAATCCCCCCGCATCGCTGATCTCCCCGGGTTGGGCTCGCTCAAACGAGCCCCGCTCCCGGCCGGAGGTCTCTCTCCCCAACGGCTCATCCGTCGAGCCGACCGAGACACGTGTGTCTTCAGGAGCTGAATGAAACCGAATCAGATCGCGACGACGTCCTCCTCCATCGTGGAGATTCTCCAGGCCCGCGCCGCGGGCACTCCCGAGAGGATTGCGTACCGCTTCCTCTCACACGCTTCGAGCTCCGAGGAGACGCTGACGTACGCGGAGCTCGACGCCGCGGCCCGCCGCATCGGCGCGCACCTGCAGAGCTTCACCATGCCGGGCGACCGGGCCCTGCTCCTCTACCGCCCCGGCCTCGAATTCATCCAGGGCTTCCTCGGCTGTCTTTACGCGGGGGTGATCGCCGTGCCGGCGTATCCGCCGCATCCGACGCGGCCCGCACGCGATCTGCCGAAGCTGCGCGGCATCGCCGCCGACGCCCGTCCCGCGGCAATCCTCACGTCGATGACGGTGATCGAGAGCTGCGAATCGCTCTTCGTCGAAGCGCCGGATCTCCGCGCCATGCGCTGGATCGCCACGGACGCATTGCCGCTCGGCGAGACGGAGCTCAGCCCGCCGATCGCCGACGCGGGCCAGCTCGCGTTCCTGCAGTACACGTCCGGCTCGACCGGATTGCCGAAGGGCGTGATGGTCAGCCACGCCAACCTGATGCACAACGAGCAGGCCATCGCCACGCTCTTCGATGCCGATGCGGAATCGACGATCGTCGGCTGGCTGCCGATGTACCACGACATGGGGCTGATCGGCACGATGCTGCACGGCATCTACACCGGCGCCGCCTGCGTGCTGATGTCGCCAATGGAGTTCCTCGAGCAGCCGCTGCGCTGGCTCGAAGCGATCACGAAGTTCCACGCGCACACCAGCGGCGGACCGAATTTCGCGTACGACCTCTGCGTCCGCCGCATCAGCGGCGAGCAGAAGGCGGGCCTCGACCTGAGCTCCTGGCGCATCGCCTTCAACGGCGCGGAGCCGGTGCGCTCCGCGACGCTCGCACGCTTCGCCGAAGCGTTTGCCCCGGCGGGCTTCCGCGCCTCCGCCTTCTTCCCCTGTTATGGACTGGCGGAAGCGACGCTGGCGGTGACGGGCGGCGCGAAGGCGGACGAGCCGATCGTGCGTGAGCTCGCCGATGCGAAGCTCGTCGGCTGCGGCGTCAGCGTTGAAGGGCAGCGCGTCGTCATCGTCGATCCGGAGACGCGCGAACCGCGCGCCGACGGCGAGACGGGGGAGATCTGGGTGAGCGGCCCGAGCGTCGCCCGCGGCTACTGGGAGAAACCGGAGCAGAGCGAGCAGACCTTCGCGGCGCGCATCGCCGGCACGAACGACGGCCCCTTTCTGCGCACCGGCGATCTCGGCTGCCTCGACGGCGGCGAGTTGTTCGTGAACGGACGACGCAAGGACCTGATCATCATCCGCGGGCTCAACCACTACCCGCACGATCTCGAACAGACGGTGGAGCAGACGCATCCCGCGCTACGCGTCGGCTGTGGGGCCGCGTTCTCCATCGACGTGGACGGCGAAGAGCGTCTCGTGGCAGTGCAGGAAGTCGACCGCGCCAATCGCCTGCAGGCGAGCGACGAAGTGGCGGAGAGCATCCGCCGCCGCATCGCCGAGGAGCACGAGGTGCCGCTGCACGCCCTGGTGCTCATCAAAACCGGCACGATCCCGAAGACCACCAGCGGCAAGATTCAGCGTGGCCTGACGAAGCAGATGTTCCTCGACGGTACGCTGGCCGTGATCTCGGAGTGGATATGGAAGACCGGCGATCGTGCCTGTCTCTCCCTGGAACGCTTCGCCGACCTCGATCCGCAGACGTCCCTCTTCTCCCTCGGGCTGGACTCGCTGCAGTTGTTCGAACTGAAGAACGCCATCGAGCGTGAGCGCGGCGTGGAGCTGCGGCTCACGGACTTCATGGACGACGCGACGCTGGCGACGCTCACTGCCGCCATCGAGGCCGCACGGGTCGCCACCCCGATTGCACGCACGACCGGCGATCAGCCGCTCTCGCACGGGCAGCAGCGTTTGTGGTTCTTCGAGCAGCTCGCGCCCGGCGCCTCGTACAACGAGACGCTGGCCATGCGCCTCGACGGTGCGCTGGACGTGCAGGCGCTCGATGACGCGGTGAACGCGATCGTGGCGCGGCACGAGGCCCTGCGGACGACGTTCGTCATCGTCGACGGCAAGCCGGTGCAGCGCCGCGCGGAATCGCCGCGCATCGAGCTGACGAAGATCGCGGCCACGGATGCGGAGCGCAGCATCGCCGCGATCGCGGCGCAGCCGTTCGACCTCGCACGCGGTCCATTGCTGCGGGCCACGCTCGTCGCCACGGCGCCGGGGCAGCACGTCTTCGCCATCACCGTGCATCACATAGTCGGCGACGGCTGGTCCACCGGGATCTTCCTGCGCGAGCTGGCCGCGGCGTATGCAGGTGAGACGCTCGTGCCGCTTCCGGTGCAGTACGCCGATCATGCGGCCTGGCTGCGCACGCGCCTCGACGGCGGCGTGCTCGCCGAGCAGCTCACCTACTGGCGCAATGCGCTGGCGGGCGCACCGACCGCGCTGGCGTTACCGCTCGATCGTCCCCGTCCGGCGGTGCAGACGATGCACGGCGCCACGCAACGTTTCGTCGTCCCGCGGGAGCTCGCGACGTCGCTCAGGCAGATCGCCAGCACCGAGAACGCCACGCTCTTCATGACGCTGCTGGCCGCGTTCAACATCCTGCTGCATCGCTACACCGGGCAGGACGACATCCTGGTCGGCTCGCCGGTGGCGGGACGCAACTGCGCCGAGGCTGAAGGGCTGATCGGGTTCTTCGTCAATACGCTCGTGCTGCGCGGCGATCTCTCCGGCAACCCGGCATTCCGCGACGTCGTGGCGCGAGTGAAGAAGACCGCCACGGGGGCGTACGCGAACCAGGAGCTCCCGTTCGAGCTGCTCGTGGACGAGCTCAAGCCGGAGCGGACGCTCACGCACACGCCGCTGTTCCAGGCCGCATTTGCGCTGCAGCAGCCGCAGGCGCGGAGCTTCGCGCTCGGTGCGGTGCACGGCGAGCTCCTGGCGTTCGACAGCGGCGCCGCCAAGTTCGATCTCGCGCTGTCGATGGAAGAGTCGGCGGACGGCATCGCCGGCACGCTTGAATACAACAGCGATTGCTTCGACGCCACGACGATCGCGCGGATGATCGCCCACTTCGAGCAGCTCCTGACGCGCGTGGCCGGCGACCCGTCGCTATCGCTTTCAGCGATCGAGCTGCTCTCGGCCGAAGAGCGGGAGCGGATGCTCGTGGAGTGGAACGACACCGCGCGGCCGGTGGCCGACGTCACGGTCCTCGATCTTTTCCGCGAGCAGGTGCGCCTGCGGCCGGATGCGCAGGCGCTCTCGTTCGCCGGCGCTTCGCTGACGTACGCGGACCTGTCCGAACGCGTCGACACGCTCGCGGCACAGTTGCGCGGGCAGGGTGCGGCGCCGGAGGTGTTGATCGCCATCCGCATGGAGCGGGGCATCGACGCCATCGTGTCCGTGCTGGCGGTGCTGGCGAGCGGCGCGGCGTATCTGCCGCTCGACCCGGCGCTGCCGGAGGAGAGGCTGCAGTTCATCCTCGACGACGCCAAACCGCTCATGGTGCTCAGTGACGGACAGGCCATCCAGCCTCTCCGCGCTCGCGCCGATCGGCAGGAGAGCCAGGACTCACATTCGTCGTCCGCGCTCGCATACGTCATCTACACCTCGGGATCGACGGGGCGGCCGAAGGGCGTGCTCGTCGAGCACCGCGGCCTCACCAACTTCATCACCGCTTTCGCGGACATCATGCAGCTCACGCCGGAGTCGCGCGTGCTGCAATTCGCGTCCCTCAGCTTCGACGCCTCCGTCGAAGAGATCTTCACCGCGCTCACAACCGGCGCCTGTCTCGTGCTCGCGAAGCGCGAAGACCTGATGCCGGTCGAGCCGTTCGTCAGCATCGTCAACCGCGAGCGCATCACGACCGCGCTCCTGCCTCCATCCGTTCTCGCGTTGCTCGACCCGGCGGTCATGCCCACATTGCAGTCGATTGCCTCCGGCGGCGAAGCGTGCAGCGCGGCGCTCGCGTCGAAGTGGAGCGCGCACGTGCGCTTCGTCAACGCGTACGGTCCGACGGAGATCACGGTCGCGGCGACGGCCGACGTCGACACCGACGGTCTCTCCATCGGCCGTCCCATCGCCAACGTCACGGCGTACGTCCTCGGCCCCGGCGGCCAGCCGGCGCTGCCCGGCGTCGCCGGTGAGCTCTGCATCGGTGGAGCGGGCGTGGCACGCGGCTACCACGGACGTCCCGAACTGACGGCCGAGCGCTTCATCGCCAATCCGTTCGGCGAGGGGCGCCTCTATCGCACCGGCGACCGCGCCCGCTTCCGCGCCGACGGCCGTGTCGAGTTCCTCGGCCGCCTGGACGATCAGGTGAAGCTGCGCGGGTTCCGCATCGAGCTCGGCGAGATCGAAGCGACGCTCGAGCGTCACCCGTCCGTCGTCGACGCCCACGTCATCCTGCGCGACGAGCAGCGCCTCGTCGCGTACGTCGTCACGTCGAAGGAAGTCGCGGCGAACGAGCTGCGCGAATTCACCGCGCGGTCGCTGCCGGACTACATGGTGCCATCGGCCGTGATCGCGCTGGAGCGCTTCCCGGTGACCGCGCACGGCAAGATCGACGTGAAGGCACTGCCGTCGCCGGAAGCGCAGCGTGGCGCCGTGAAAGCACCCCGCACGCCGCTCGAGCGTCAGCTCGCCGCGCTCTGGTGCGAGGTGCTGGGCCTGGCCGTCGTCGGCATCGACGACGATTTCTTCGCGCTCGGCGGCCACTCGTTGATGGCCACGCAGCTCGTCTCGCGCATCAACGTGCTGTACTCGATCGACCTCCCGCTGCGGCGCGTCCTGGAGACACCGACCGTGGCCGATCTGGCCGTCGTCGTCGCCGCGCAGCAGGCCGAAGAACAGGAGCGGCTCAAGGCCACGATGGCGAAAGATCCGGTGCAGCAGCGGATCGCGCAGCTCTCTCCCGAGAAACGCGAGCTCCTGCTGCGCACGCTGCGCACGCGCAAGGCGCAGGAGGAGGCGCCGTCGAAGATCGTCGCGCGTAAACGGGAGCCGAACGAGGCCCTCGCTTCCTTCGCGCAGCAGCGGCTCTGGTTCCTCTGGCAGCTCGAGCCGGAGAGCGCGGCGTACAACATGCCGGGTGCGCTGCGCCTGCGCGGCCCGCTCGATTACGACGCGCTGCGCCGCTGCTTCGACGAGATCGTGCGCCGTCACGACACGCTGCGCACGACCTTCCGCGAGAACGCGCAGCAGCAGCCGATGCAGGTCATCGGAGCGCCCGGCGCCGGCATGGCCCTGCAGCGCATCAGCCTCACGCATCTGCCTGAAGCGGAGCGGGAAGCGGAAGCAGCACGTCTCGCTTCGGTCGAAGGGCACACGCCGTTCGATCTCTCCAGGGGTCCGCTGTTCCGCGCCACCGTCATCGACCTCGGTCCCGACGATCACGCGTTGCTGCTGACCATGCATCACGTCATCTCCGACGGCTGGTCCGTGGGCATCCTCGTTCGCGAGATCGTGGCGCTGTACGACTCCGAGCAGCGCGGCCTGCCGTCGCCGCTCGCGGAGCTCGACGTGCAGTACGCCGACTTTTCGGAATGGCAGCGTGAGTTCCTCTCCGGCGAGACGCTGGAGCGCTACTGGCGCTACTGGCTCGATCACCTCGGCAATCAGGTCACGGAGCTCGAGCTGCAGACGGACTTCCCGCGCCCGACGCAGTTCACCGACCACGGCGCGATGGTCCTGGGCGTCATCGACAAGGAGCTGACCACCAAGCTGAAGGCGTTCTGCCAGCAGGAGCGGCTCACGCTCTTTCCGCTGCTGCTGGCCGGCATCCAGACCGTGCTGCATTGCCACACGGGCACGGAGAAGGTCGTCATCGGCACCGACGTCGCGAACCGCAATCGCGCGGAGACCGAGTCGATCATCGGCTTCTTCGTCAATCAGCTCGTGCTGCAGACCGACTTCGCCGGCAACCCGCCGATGCGCCAGGTCGTCCGCCGCGCATGGGATACGGCCCTCGGCGCGTACGCCCATCAGGACTTCCCGTTCGACTTCCTCGTGAAGAAGCTGAACCCGAAGCGCGACCCGAGCCGCATGCCGCTCTTCACGGTCAAGTTCGTCCTGCAGAACGCGCCGGCCACGCTGCTCTCGCTGACCGACCTCACGATCGCGCCGCTGCTCTACGACAACACCACCGCCAAGTTCGACCTGCTGTTCAGCATCCAGGAGGAGGAAGGAACGCTCGTCAACGTGGTCACGTACAAGACCGACCTCTTCAAGCCGGCCACGATCGCCCGCGTAATGCGCCACCTCGAGTTCACGCTGACGACGTTCGTCGACGAGCCGGAGCTCGCGCTCGATCTCTTCCGCGAAAAACTCGCCGAGCACGAACGGGCCTACCAGAAAGCCCGCCAGAACGAATTCAAAGAAGCCTCACGACGGAAGCTGAAGCTCAACACGCAGTCTAAAGAAAAGGCAGTGACAGCATGAACGCATCGACGCTGAACGCACATAAGGAAGCTCTCGCCGCGCGCAAGGCAGCACGGCCCGCGGCGGTCCGCTTCTCCGAAGAAGAATTGATCGAGACTTCCTTCTTCGATCCCGAACGCCCGCTGCCGCTGGTGGTTCGTCCGAAAGGGGAGATGAAGCTCGAGCAGTGGGCGCCCCGCAACCGGGACCGCATCGAGACCGACCTTCGCAAGTACGGCGCGATCCTCTTTCGTGGCTTCCACGTCGACTCGGTGGAAAAGTTCGACGCTAGCGTGAACGCCTTCACCGATCGGCTGATGACGTACACCGAGGGAGCCACGCCGCGACTCATGCTCAAGGACAAGGTGTACACCTCCACCGAGTTCCCGCCCGAGCATCCGATCGCGATGCACAACGAGCTGTCGTACATCGTCACGTATCCGACGAAGCTCTGGTTCTGCTGCGTGATCGCGCCGCCGTTCCGCGGCGAGACGCCGATCTGCGACGTCCGCCGCGTCTACGATCGGATCTCGCCGGCTACACGCTCGAAGTTCGAGCGCCTCGGCTGGATGCTCGTCCGCAACTACGGCGACGGCCTCTCGCTGCCGTGGCAGACGGTCTTCCACACCGGCGACAAGGACGTCCTGTCCGAGTACTGCCGCAAGAACAAAGTGGAGGTGGAGTGGAAGGACGACACGCATCTCCGCACGCGCCACATCCGTCCGGCCACGCGCATCCATCCGGTGACCGGAGAAAAGGTGTGGTTCAACCACATCGCTTTCTGGCACGTGACCAGTCTCGAGCGGGAGATGCGCGGAGAGTTTCTGAAGCAGTGGAGTGAGCTGGAGCTGCCGTACAACACGTTCTACGGCGACGGCTCAGCGATCGAGCCGGAGGTCGCGGACGAACTGCGCGCCGCCTACGACGCCGAAACCGTCATGTTCCGCTGGGAAGCCGGCGACATGATCCTCATCGACAACATTTCTGTGGCTCATGGCCGCAGTCCGTATGCCGGACCCCGACGCATTCTCGCGGCGATGGGCGATGCGTACACCGACCCCACCGTCTGATCGACGAAAGAGAGAGAACACCTGCATGACTAAAGAAATGATCGAAGGCTTCAAGCTCTCCCCGCAGCAGCGGCGCGTGTGCGCGCTGCAGCATGGCGAGACCGTGCAGCGCTCACAGTGCGCCGTCCGCATCGACGGCGCGCTCGACGTGAAGGCGCTGCAGTCCGCTATCGACCGCGTCGCCCAGCGTCACGAGATCCTGCGTACGTCGTTCCCGAAGATCGCCGGCATGTCCTGGCCGCTGCAGAGCGTCCGCGATACGGCCGTCGTCCATCACGCCTCCCCCGAGGTCCTCGGCGGCAGCCTTGCGGATGCGGTTGCCGATCGCTTTCACAGCCTGTCCTCGGTCGCCGTCGATCTGCATGACGGTCCGATGCTGCATGCCGGCATCGCCCGTCTGGCCGGTCCGACGCACCTGCTGACCATCAGCCTGCCGTCGCTCTGCGCCGACGTGCTCGGCCTGGCCACGCTGGTCAGCGAGATCGCCCGTGAGTACGACGGTGTCGCCGCGAGCGACGATCCGATGCAGTACGTCGTCGCCTCCGACTGGCTCAACGACATCCTCGTCTCCGAGGAAGCGGAAGCTGGACGTTCGTACTGGCGCGCGAAGAATTTCATGGCCGACGATCCGGCGCTGCCGTTCGAGCGCAACGCCGTGTCGTTCCGCCGCGAGAACACTTCCATGGAGCTGGACGCGTCACTGGTGGCGAAGCTCGCCCGCGCCGGCGAGATGAAGAACGTCCTCTTCACCGCGTGGCAGGTCCTGCTGTGGAAGATGACGGGCGAGACGCACATGCTCTTCGGCTACGTGTCCGAGGGGCGGCCGGATGAAGACCTGCGCAACTGCATTGGCCACTTCGAGCGCACCTTGCCGGTGCAGTCGGAGGTCGACGCCGCCGCTCCGTTCGCGTCGATGATGACAAGAGTCGACGCGGCCGTCGTCGAGCCGACCGAATGGCAGGAGTGCTTCGAGTGGAGCGACGTCTTCGCCACGCGGCGCAACTGCCCGTTCGGCTTCTCGCACATCGAGCTGCCGGACGGCTACGGCACGGCCGTTACCTTCCGCATCGAGCAATTCGACGTGGCCTTCGAGGAGTCGAAGCTGATGCTCGCCTGCGTCCAGCGTGGGGAGCAGGTCGAGCTGACCTTCTCGTATGACGCCGAGCGCGTCCCCGCCGCCGAGGTGCGTCGCGCCGCCGATCGCTTCCAGGTCCTGCTGCAGAGCATCGCGGCGAATCCGGACGCCGCCGTCGGCACGCTCGAGATCATGAGTGCCGCTGAGCGCGAGCAGGTACTGGTCGGCTTCAACCGCACCGCCGTTGCTCTGGAGGCTGACGATCGCCTGCACCGCCTCTTCGAGCAGCAGGTCGCACTCACGCCGCACGCCACCGCCGTCATCTTCGAAGAGTCGATGCTGACGTACGCGCAGCTCGATGCGAAAGCGAACCAGCTCGCGAACCGTCTCGTCGCCACGGGCGTCGCCGGGGGCGCGCCGGTCGGCATCTACATGGAGCGCTCGCTGGAGCTGGTCGTCGCGATCTTCGGCACCCTCAAAGCCGGTGGCGCGTATCTGCCGCTCGACGCCGAGTACCCGCAGGATCGTCTCGCGTACATGCTCGAGAACGCGCGGGTCGCTGCCGTCGTCACGCAGCCGCACCTCGGCGCGATGCTCACCGGGATCTCCGCCCCGATCGTCGTCCTCGACGCCGCCTGCAGCTCCGTTGCCGCTGAAGCGATGACCGCGCCGGACGTCGAAGTCGATCCGGAGCAGGCCGCGTACATCCTCTACACCTCCGGCTCCACCGGCCGTCCGAAGGGCGTGGTCATCCCCCATCGCGCCATCTGCAATCACATGCTCTGGATGCAGCAGGCTTTCCCGCTCCACGCCTCCGACGCCGTGCTGCAGAAGACGCCGTTCAGCTTCGACGCCTCGGTGTGGGAGTTCTACGCGCCGCTGCTCGCCGGCGGCCGTCTCGTCGTTGCCCGTCCGGGTGGACATCGCGACGCGGCCTACCTGGCGGAGACCATCCGCAACGAGCACGTCACCGTCCTGCAGTGCGTCCCGACGCAGCTCCGCATGCTGCTCGACGACCCGACGTTCGTCCGCTGCACGTCACTCCTCCGCGTCTTCTGCGGCGGTGAAGCGCTCACCGGCGACGTCACCACGCGCTTTCACGCGGCGATGCGCGCCGACCTCGTGAACCTGTACGGTCCGACCGAGGCCACCATCGACGCGACGTACTGGACGTGCACTCGTGGCGACGCCGGCACGCAGATGCCGATCGGCCGTCCGATCGCGAACACGCAGGTGTACGTCGTCGACAGTGCGCTGCGCCCCGTGCCCGCTGGAATCGCCGGCGAGCTGCTCATCGGTGGCAGCGGCCTGGCCCTCGGCTACCTGCACAACGAAGAGATGACGAACGAGAAGTTCGTGGCCAACGCCGTCGGCGGCCCCGGCGCTCGTCTCTACCGTACCGGCGATCTCGTACGCATGACGGACGCCGGCGTGCTCGAGTTCCTCGGCCGCATCGATCATCAGATCAAGCTCCGCGGCTTCCGCATCGAGCTCGGCGAGATCGAGGCGACGCTCGTGCGCCAGGACGGCGTGAAGGAAGCGGTCGTCATCGCACGGGAAGACACCCCGGGTGACAAGCGGCTCGTGGCCTACTTCATCGCCCGCCCGGACGCGCTGCCGCAGACGTCCGAGCTGAAGAACGCGCTGCGCACGTCATTGCCGGAGTACATGGTGCCGGTGGCGATCGTGAAGCTCGACGCGTTCCCGCTCCTGCCCAACGGCAAGATCGACACGCGCTCGCTGCCGATGCCCAACTACAGCCGCGCGGAGATGGCCGACGCGTTCGTCGCGCCGCGTAACGACGTGGAGCGCGGCGTCGCCGCCATCTGGTCGGAAGTCCTCGGGATCGAGAAGATCGGCGTGTACGACAACTTCTTTGAGCTCGGCGGCCACTCGTTGATCGCCACGCAGCTCATCTCGCGCATCCGCGTCATGTTCGACGTCGAGCTGCCACTGCGGAAACTCTTCGAGGCGCCCACCGTCGAGGATCTCGCGCTGGCCGTCGATGCCGCGCGTGTCCCTGCCACCGGCGAAGTCGGCGATCTCCTCGCGGAGCTCGAAGGCCTCACCGAGGAGCAGGTCCGCGAGCTGCTCGGCGAAGAGCTGGTCGGCGCCTGAGATGAGCGCCCTCAACCTATCACCTGAGATGCACCTTCTCCTGCGGCGCAAGCTGCAGGAGAAGAAAGGCGACGGCTCGATTCCACGCCGCGCCGGCGCCCGCGACCGCTTTCCGCTGTCACTCGCGCAGCAGCGTCTCTGGACGCTGTACCGGCAGCAGCCGGAGTCGGCCGCGTACAACGTGGTCAAAGGCTACCGCTTCGGCGGCGACGGGCAACCGCCCGTCGACCTGCTGCTGCTCGAGCGCTGCTTCAACGCCGTCGTGCAGCGGCACGAGTCGCTGCGCACCGTCTTCCGCATCGGGGACGGCGGCGAGGTGATGCAGGTCGTGCTGCCGTCGCTGCATGTCACGCTGCATTCCGTCGACGGACGCGCTTCCGGCCTGGCCGCCGCGCAGGAGTGGGCCGATCGCGAGGCTGCCACGCCGTTCGATCTCGAGCGCGGTCCGCTGCTCCGCCTGCGCGCCGTGCAGATCGACGAGCAGTCCTTCGCCGTCATCATGTCGATGCACCACATCATCTTCGACGGCTGGTCCTCCGGCGTCTTCGTCGACGACATGACCGCCTTCTACCAGTCCTTCACCACCGGCGGCGCATCGTCACTCGCGCCGCTGCCGATCCAGTACGGCGATTACGCGGCCTGGCAGCGCGAACAGAATTCCGGCGCCGCCGGCAACGCCGAGATGCGCTTCTGGCGCGAGCACCTCGGGGATGCGAAGCCGCTCGCGCTTCCGCTCGATCGTCCGCGCCCGGCCGTCGCCACCGGCGGCGGTGACTCCGTGCAGTTCGCCTTCACGCGGGAGCTGAGCGACGGGTTGAACGCGCTCAGCCGCCGCGAAGGCGTGACGATGTTCATGCTCTTCCTGACCGCCTGGTACGTCCTTCTCGCCCGCATCAGCGGCAGCGACGACGTGCTCGTCGGCACATTGATGGCCGGGCGGCAGCGCAAGGAGACGGAGCGCCTCATCGGCTACCTCGTCAACACGCTCGTCCTGCGCGGCGATCTCTCCGGGAACCCGACGTTCCGCGAGTTGCTGGCGCGCGTCCGCGAGTCGTCGCTGACCGCGCACGCGCATCAGGAGTTTCCGTACGAGCGCCTGGCGGCCGAGCTTCGTCCGAATGGCGAGCCGCTCGTGCAGGCCATGCTCATCGTGCACAACTGGAAGAAGGCGACCGAGATCGAGGACGGCTTTCACATGCAGTCCGTCGTCGCGTCGCGGCGCATGTCGCGCTTCGATCTCAGCCTCGGTCTCGAAGAGATCGACACGTGGTGCGGCTCGCTCGACTACGCCACCGACATCTTCGACGAATCCACGGCCGTCCGCCTCGTCGCCCAACTCGAGCAACTGCTCGCGTCCATCGTCACCAACCCCGATCGCGAGGTGCTCGTTGCTGCTCACTCGTAAGACTCCCTGGCTGCGCGTCGTGAAGCACAATCCGTTCGCTTCGCTGCGCCTCTTCTGCTTCTCGTACGCGGGCGCCGGCGCCAACGCCTATCGCGCCTGGGCCGATGCCCCGTTCAGCGACGTCGAAATCGTGGCCGTGCAGCTTCCCGGACGGGAGACGCGCATGCGTGAAGAAGCGTTCACCGCCGTGACGCCGCTCGTCGAGACGCTCGTTCGCGAGCTCGCGCCGTACCTCCACCGCAAGCCGTTCGTCTTCTTCGGCCACAGCATGGGCGCACTGGTCAGCTTCGAGCTGACGCGCGAGCTGCGGCGTCAGGAGCTGCCGCTGCCGCGTGCATTGTTTGTTTCCGGACGACGCGGACCGGACTCCGCCGCTGAGCCGGCGGACAGCGTGATGCATCGGATGAACGATGCGGACCTCATCGCCGAGCTGCGCGACATGAACGGCACCTCTGCCGGCGTCATGTCCGATCCGGAGCTGCTCGAGCTTCTCCTGCCGATCTTCCGCGCCGACTTTTCCGTCTGTGAGAACTGGCAGTACGACGACGCCCCGCCGCTGGCGATGCCCATCCACGCATTCGGCGGCGTCGACGATCCGGGCGTCAGCGAGGCGCACCTCCAGGCCTGGTCGAGACAGACCGACGCTGCCTACACGCTCGAGCTGTTCGAGGGCGATCACTTCTACGTCAACCATTCGCGCGGCCAGTTGCTGGCTCGCGTCGACGCCCATCTCCGCGGCTACTCCGCGATGGCGCTCGAAGGAGCTTCTTCATGAAAAAGTTCTATGTCATCTGGGCGGGCCAGATCGTTTCGATGCTCGGCTCCGGCCTCAGCGGCTTCGGCCTGGGCGTCTGGATTTACATGAAGACCGGCTCCGCGACGCAGTTCGCCATGACCGCGCTTTTCATGATGCTGCCCAACCTCGTCGTCGGGCCGCTCGGCGGCCTGCTCGCCGACCGCTTCGACCGCCGCAAGCTGCTGGCGATCAGCGACTGCGGCCAGGCCGCCGGCACGCTGGTCATGGCCGCGCTGCTCTTCACCGGCAACCTCGAGGTGTGGCACATCTACGTCGCCACTGTCAGCGGCGCGATCTTCAACTGCTTCCGCTGGCCGGCGTTCAACGCCATGCTGCCGTCGATCGCACCGAAGCAGCATCTGATGCGCATCAACGGACTGGTGTCCGCCGGTGAAGCGGCCACGATGATCGCCTCGCCGCTGCTGGCGGGCCTGCTCGTTGCCACCATCGGCCTGGCCGGCGTGCTTCTGATCGACGTCATCACCTTCATCGTCGGGATGGCCCTGCTCTTCACGATCCGCATCCCGAAGGTCGAGCGCGCCGTCGCCGCGGCCACCCAGGAGATCGGCAGCCGCACGCGCAACTACTGGCGCATCGCCGTCAGCGATACGCGTGAGGGCTGGGTGTTCCTCCGCGACCGCGGCGCCCTCGTCGGCCTGCTCGGTTTCTTCGCCTTCACGAATCTCTGTCTGGGCATGATCGAGATGGTCTTCACGCCGCTCGTGCTCAGCGTGGCCAGCGTGCGCACGCTCGGCGCCACGTCGTCCATCGCCGCCGTGGGCATGCTCCTGGGCAGCATCGCCATCAGCATGTGGGGCGGTCCGCGCCGCCGCGTGCTGCTCATCCTCGGCTTCGGCGCACTGCAGGGCATCATCGCCATCGTCGTCGGCTGGCAAACCTCCATCGCCACCCTGATGTTCGGCGCCTTCGCCTATGTCTTCCTCTTCCCGATCATCGGCGCCTGTTGCCAGACGCTCTGGCAGACCAAAGTGCCGAACGAGCTGCAGGGACGCGTCGGCGCCGTGCGCATGATGGTGTTCAACGTCGTCCGCCCGATGTCGTTCTTCCTCGCCGGCGCGCTCTCCGATCACGTCTTCGGGCCGCGGGTGCTGGTGATGGTGATGGGGGGAATCACGGTCCTCGGTACGCTGGCCGCGTTCGCCTCCTCGCGCATTCGCAACCTGGAGCTCGCGCTCCCCGACATCACCACCGACGACGCCATCCCGGCAGCGCAGGCGGCATGATGCCGCGCCGCGACAGCAGGGGCGGGGGACAGGCAATCGTGCCTGTCCCCGCAAGTGGAGGACGGACAATCCTGTCCGTCACGCGAGCATGACGCGCGTGCGCTGCACCCCCGCACGCCTCGCATCATGCTCTTCGTGGCCAGCTCTGCGCGTGACGGACGGGATTGTCCGTCCTCCACTCGTGGCGCTCCGCGTTGTGGATTGTTCCCTTAGTAAAAAGGGGAGTTTCCCCGGTCGCGGGCTCGTTGCACATCCTGAACGCCATAACTTAATTCTGTTCGACCTGCCGACCTGGGAAGAGCAACTGCTGCCGTCGAAATCGAACACGGCTCGAAAGGTCTGACATGTCAAGAATTTCGGCTGTGATCCGTCCGCTCTTCCTCCGTCTCGCCACACTCTCTCTCATCTCCCTCACCGTCGCAGCCGCTGCTCAGGCGGCACCGCTGAAGTCCCTGCAGGCGGTGCGTGCGAAGGAGGTCGTCTCCATCGACGGCCGTCTCGACGAAAACGTCTGGAAGAGCGCCCCCGCCGCCTCTTCGTTCACGCAGGACGCGCCCACCTTCGGGACCGCTTCCGGCGCCGGCACCAACGTTCGCGTGCTGTACGACGATCAGTCGCTCTACATCGGTGCCCGCCTGCAGCGCGCGCCGAACGCGGAAGTCACGGCGCTCGTCCATCGCCGCGACCAGGACAGCTTCAGCGACTGGTTCAGCGTCGCCGTCGACTCGATGCACGACCGTCGCACCGCGCTGATGTTCAGCGTCAACGCGGCCGGCGTGCAGCGCGACGTGCTGATGCACTCCGACACCTCGTCCGATGATTCCTGGGACGCCGTCTGGCAGAGCGCCGTCGCCGTCGACGAGACTGGCTGGAGCGTGGAGCTGAAGATCCCGCTCTCCGTCTTTCGCATGGGCAGCGGCGTGCAGACCTGGGGCATCAACTTCACGCGCCGCGATCAGACGCCGTACGAGCTCAGTCGCTGGTCTGTCGTGGCCCGGGGCGAGAACGCTTTCGTCAGCCGCTTCCCCGACCTCACCGGCCTCGAAGGACTGCTGCCGCGCCGCCGCCGCGAGTTCATCCCGTACGTCAGCTCGATCGAGAAGGTGCGCACCGCCGAAGCCTTCGACGATCGCGGCAACACCACCAAGATCGGCCTCGACGCGCATCTCGGCCTCGGCTCCAAGACGCTGCTCGACATCACCGCCAACCCCGACTACGGCCAGGCCGAAGTCGACGAGACGGTGCTCAACCTCTCCACCATCGAAACGTTCTTTCCGGAGAAGCGCCCGTTCTTCCTCGAGGGGATGGACATCTTCCGCCTCGCCGGTCCGCAGCTCTTCTACTCGCGCCGCATCGGTGCAGGTCTCGGCTATCCGCAACTGCAGGACGGCGAAACGCTCCTCGGGCGTCCGCTCGCCAGCGACATCCTCGGCGCGGCCAAGCTCACGTCCAAGCTCGACAACGGTGTGAGCCTCGGCGTCCTCGGGGCCGTGACGGATGAAGAGCAGGCACTCATCGGCGGCGTGGACGGCGGTACGGAGTTGCGCACCGTCGGCAACCGCACCTTCTACGGTGTCGGCCGCGGCCTCAAACAGCTCGGCAACTCCGGCAGCTTCATCGGCGGCTTCGCCAGCATCGTCGACGAAGGCAGCGAGAACGGCCGCCGCTCGATGGTCGGCGCCGTCGACGGCATGTTCAAGTCGCAGGACCGCACGCTGCAGGTCGACTTCCTCGGCGCCTTCAGCCGCGCGGGCTGGAAATCGGATGAACTGGCGAACGGCTCCTACGGCCGCCTCGCCGCCATCAAACGCTGGAGCAACAACGGCTATCTCGCCGGCTCGCTGACGAACGTCGACCGCGGCTTCGATCTGAGCGACGCGGGCTATCTTCCGCGTCCCGACTTCCGCGAGCTCCGCGCCGAAGGCGGACGTAACTGGGACGCAAACTGGAAAACGTTCCGCAACTGGGGCTTCTACGCCAGCGCCACGCACTCCACCGATCAGGCCGGACACGCCTTCCGCCGCAATGTCGACGGGCGATTCTCGACGGAGCTGAAGAACGCCTGGACGGTGTACGTCGGCGGCGGACTCGATCTCTCGACCGAGGATGACCGCGAACTGCGGACGTTCTTCTCGGATCAGAAGACCTACCTGCAGCGCGAAGCCAGCCCGTACATTACGGCCGGCCTGGCCACGTCCGGCAGTGGTCCGTACTTTGTCTCGCTCGACCTGCAGCGCGCATCGGAAGAAGGCGGTCCCGCGTACGGCCTCTCGCTCAACCAGACGTTCCGCCCCACGAGCCGCATCGAGTTCGGCCTGACCACGTGGCTCGGCCGCAGCGCCGGCTCGCTCCGCTGGCTCGAGACGCAGAGCGACGGCACGCCCGTCGTCGGCTTTCAGCGTCTCAGCGAATTGAGCCAGATCGTGCGCGCCTCGTATGCTTTCACGCCGCGCCTCACACTGCAGGCGTTCACGCAGCTCTTCGTCGCCAACTGGAGCTATCGCGATCTGCATGCAGCGCCGGGCACGGGGTCATCGGATCTCGCCCGTACGCCCATCACGCCCGAAGGGGGCACCGCCTTCAGCAGCCGCGTCTGGAACGTCAACGTCATCGGCCGCTGGGAGTTCATGCCCGGCTCCGCGCTCTACGTGATCTACACGAAGGGGACGTTCAGCGGTGAACTGGCCAACCGCGCCGGCGCGCTCAGCCCCGCCAACGACCTGCCGATGCTCTTCCGCCAGCCGGCCGACGACGCGCTGCAGATCAAGATCTCCTGGATGTTCGACTGATGGAGTCATCGATGGAGCCATTGATGGATCGCCGCCGCTCGTTCCTCCTCACCCTGGCCACGCTCGTCGTCATCGCCGCCGCCACGGCATTCACGTTGTTCCGCATGCAGGCACCGCGCGCCGCGGCCCTCAACGCGCCGGCGGCCGAGTTCTCCGCCGCGCGGGCGATGACGCACCTGCGCATCATCGCCTCCGCGCCGCGGCCCATCGGGAGCCGCGGACATGCCGCCGCGCGTGACTACCTCGTCGCGCAGCTCACCGCGGGCGGCGTCGAGCACGAAGTGCAGACGGCCACCGTGGCTGTCGAGAATCCGCGCGATACGCCCGTCATCGCCCGCGTGGAGAACGTCGTCGGCCGCATACGCGGGACCAGGCCGAGCGGCGCGATCCTGCTCGCCGCTCACTACGACTCCGTGCCCACCGGTCCGGGTGCGAGCGACGACGCCCACGGCGTGGCCGTGCTGCTCGAGACCGCCCGCGCGCTCGCCGCGCACGGCCGTCTGCAGAACGACGTCATCCTGCTCTTCAGCGACGGCGAGGAGATGGGCCTCCTCGGCGCGCGCGCATTCGTCGAACAGCATCGCTGGTACCGCGACGTGAAGATCGCGCTGAACTTCGAGGCCCGCGGCACGCGCGGCCCCGCGGTGCTGTTCGAGACCGGCCAGGACAGCGGCTGGGCCGTCGAGCAGTACGGCCGCGCCAGTGCCGCGCCGGCCGGCAATTCGCTGCTGCCCCGCATCTACGAGATGCTCCCCAACAAGACCGACCTGACGCCCATCCGCGGCACGGGCGTCATGGGACTGAACTTCGCCTTCTTCGACGGCTTCGCCGGCTATCACTCCGAGAACGACAGCGTGGCCGCTCTCGACACGCGCAGCCTGCAGCACCAGGGCAATCACGCCCTCGCCACCACGCTGGCCCTCGGCCACGACGCACTCACCGCCGCGCCCCGCCGCGACTCCATCTTCTTCGACGTCCTCGGCGAGCGTTTCTTCGCCTACTCCACGCGACTCGTGCCGCTGCTGACGCTCCTCTGCGCGGCGCTCTTCGCCATCGCCTTCTTCGCCGCCGTGCGCCGTCAGCGCATCACCTGGCGCGGCACGCTGCGAGCTGCTGTTGCCTGCGCGGCGGTCCTCGTCATCGTCCCCATCGCCATGGAACTGCTCGCGCGTGCGGTCGGCATGGTTCATCCGGACTATCGCTACGTCCCCGCCGGCGAGCCGCACGTCGTGATCCTCTATCGCGTCGCCTTCCTGGTCATGGGCATCGCCCTGGCGCTCGTCGTCCACGGCGCCATCGCCTCGAAAGCGAATCGCGCCGAGCGCACACTCGGTGCCGCCTTCCTCTGGCTCGTCGCGCTCGTCGTGGCCACGTTCGCGTTGCCCGAAGCGTCGTACCTGCTCACCTGGCCGCTTCTGCTGCTGCTCGCGCCGCTGGCCGTGGCGTGGTGGCGAGGGCGTGAAGCGAATGCCGCGTGGCAATTCGTCCTGCTCGTGCCGGCCTTCGTTGCCGCCGCCTTCCTGCTCGTGCCCTGGATCAACTGGAGCTTCATCATCCTCACGATTCGCGGCGCCTCAGCGTCGCTGCTCTTCGTCATGCTGCTCTTCGGCTTCGCCGCGGCGACGCTCGCGCCGATGCGCAAGCTGGGCATGGGGATGCTGTTCGCCGGCATCGTGCTCTTCGCCGCCGCGCTCTCCAACCCCGCCGGCACGAACGACGACCCGATGATGACCAGCCTCGAGTACGTCTCCGAGGGAGACAGTGGCCGTACGTCGTGGATCGCGCAGAGCGAGCCCTCCGATGCCTGGCGCGCCTCGTTCTTCAAAGGAAACGTGCAGACCGACGGCTTCACCGACTTCATCCCTTACAACGACTGGAAAGTCTGGCGCACCGACGCCCCGGCCATCCGCTTCGAAACGCCCTCCGTCGACGAGCTCTCCGACGTGACCGCGAATGGCCTGCGTACGGTGACGTTGCGCGTCCGCCCCTCCCGAACTGCCGCCGCCCTGCGCGTCTTCTTCGTCGACGCCGTCCCCCTCGTCGCCGCCTCCATCGACGGCCGGGCGATCGAAGAAACGAATCTCCCCATCGCCCGCTGGGGCGCCACGTACCTGGCCCCTCCGGCCGGCGGGTTCGAGCTCCGCCTCACCACCCGCACCACCGGCCCCCTGCGCCTCCGCGCCGTCGCCACGTCCTACGGCCTCGAAGGAATCCCCGTCGCCACCCGCACCCCCGGCGTAATCCCCGCCTCCTTCGGCTTCGCCCCCGCGGATGCGGTGCATGTAGGGAGGACGTTCACGTTCTGAGGCGTGAACGTCCGTGCGCGAGCCGTGTAGTGGAGGACGGACACTCCTGTCCGTCACGCGAGAAATGGCGAGGCTCGGCTGAACCTCCGCAAACCCGACCGTCCATCAAGCATTGAAGCGCAGGCTGCCCGGTAGCGGTGGCTACACGCAGCCGCGGCCCCTCAACGGCTCGGCAGCGGCGGCGAGAGATCGCGTACGACCCGGTAGCACTCACACGTGCGCTCTTCGAGCCCGTCACGGTCGAGGATTCTCAGCCTTCCGCGGCCGTGGTCCACGAGGCCGTCCAGCGCGAGCGCTCCGACCGCGACCGTCGCTCCGGCGCGGCGCGTCCCGAGCATGTGCGACAGGAACTCGTGCGTCAGTTCGAGCTCGTCGGTAGCCGTCCGGTCGCGGACGGTCAGCAGCCACTTTGCGAGCCGCTGTTCGATCGAGTGCATCCGGTTGCAGGTCGCGTGCTGCGACACCTGGGAAAGGAAGCCGCCGGCGAAGTTGAGCAGCAGCTCGCGAACCGGTTCGCTTTCGTTCATTGCCGCTCGAAGCGTCGCGAACGGGACGCGGGACATGGTGCCGGGCACCTGCACCACCGCGTCGCTGCCCATCGCCCGCGGCCACAGCAGCGCCTGCGCCGCCGACACGCCTTCCCAGCCGACGATCCCCACCTCCACGGTTCCTCCCGCTTCTGTGGTCCGCGTCAGCGAGACGACGGTTCCAAGGTGAGGGAAGTACGCAAAGCGCGGGAGCTCGTCCGCTTCGCCGACGACGTCGTAGGAATCGTGCCGCTTCTCGGTAATCTCCAGCCGCTGCCGCACGTCGGGCGGAAAGCGGTCCAGTAACGAGTTCCCGCCTGAGGCGGGTGGTGGGGACTGTGTCATGTTCTCTCCTCTGCGTCGGGCGTGGATCCGCGACGACACTCGGAAAGCGAGACACCCGCGGGATTGGGGGAGTCAGGGGGCCGGATGCCGAAGTAGCTGCAGCAGTTTCCAACCGTGCCACGACCTGCCGAATTGCGCGAAGCTGCCCGTGATCACTGCCCCCGCGAAGGTTCCAAAGCGGACGGACTTTCTCCGTCCATCCTGCCGATCCGCCGCCGAAGCCGCGGGCGCGGCGGTGGCCGCGCGCAAATTCAGGAACAAAAGCGTCTTTCGGGATAGCCATTTCGACGTACGTTGAAGACATTTCCGGGCAGTGCTACCCTCGCGGCACGGTCCGAAAAACGAGGTTCACTTCAGCGGCGAAGGGGTGCACGAATGTCCGGTGAGCGCGAGAGCGCCAGCTCCTTTTTTCAACGTCTTTTCACCAGGCCGGCGGTCATCGAGACTGACGCGCGGGCGGCGGAGCTCGCGAAGCTCTCGCCGGCGCGGTTGCGCGCGGCTCTTCACGGCGATCCTTTCAACCGTACGCCGGAGGTCCTCGGCGCGCTGCTCGACCGTGCGCGGTGGCAGTTCGACCGCAAGCCCCGCAAAGCCTTCCCGCTGACGACCGCGGTGACGGAGGTGATCGAAGCCGCGGGCGCCGGAGCGGCCGCCTACGAGCTCCCGCTCCGTGCACGTGCGTGGAAAGAGCACGCTCATTCCTTGAGACTCGTGAAGACTCCGCTCCGGGCGCTGGAGGTGATCCGTCACGCCGCGAGCCTCTTCGGCACCGGTGCCGGCTACCCGATCGAACGTGCCGACGTGACGCTCACCGAAGCACTCGTCCACCGCGACCTCGGGAACCACAGCGCGGCGCTCTGGTGCATCAGCGTGGCGGATGCCGTCTATGACGCGTGCGGCGACGTCGTCCGGCACAACATGGCCCGGGAACTGGAGGCGGCCGTCTACTACGACCAGTCGCAATATGCGCGGGCGGAGGCGGTCTATCAGGAGACGCTCGAGGTCGCAGAATTGATGAACGACGCCGCAGGCGTGGCACGGTCGCTGAGCAACCTCGCCGCCTGTGCGGCCAAACGGAAGGACGTCGACGCCGCCGCGAAGCTCTACCAGCGCGCCATCGGTGCGCTCGAGGCGCTGGGGATGACGGCTGAAGTGGAGCGGGCCAGGATCAACCACGCCGAGATCATGGCGCACCAGCAGGAGATGGAGCAGGCGCTGCGCGAGCTGATCCGGGTGCGGGACTCCTTCCTCGCCCGCGGGATGCGCCTCGATGCTGCCGACGTGACGCTCAAGCTCGTCGAGCTGCTGGCGGCCAACGGCCGTGCCGAAGCGGCCGCGCCCCACTGCAGTGAGCTCGTCACCATCTTCTCAGAGGCCGGCATGGTGCACGAGGCCCTGATCGCCCTCGCGTATCTGAAGGACGGCGTGGTGGCGGACGACGTCACGCTTCCGGCGATCTCCGACGAGACGCTGCAGGCGGCACTCGGCACGGAGCTCTTCGATACCGGGCAGGTGCTGCAGGACATGGCAGACACGATCGGGATGCCGGAAGACGAGATCCGCCGGCATCTGGCACTGCTCGAAACGCTGACCGGTGGTGAGATGGTCAGGCCGGACGCGTTGACCCGGCTGTTCGCCATGTGGCGCAGCGCCGTCTCGGTGCGGATCGTCGAGGGCGGCCGGTACCTGGCGTCCCGTGCGGTGCTGCGCGCCGAGCCGGGCTTCGACGTCGCGCTCACGACCGCGCTCACACGCCTCAGGCAGAACCCTCATGGCGCGGCGCCGGTCAGCGATGCGTCCCCGGTGCGCACGCTCCGCGTACACGGGACGGCCACGTCACCGGCCATCCGGTTGTACTACGTCATCGAGGAGGACGAGTCGGTCCGGCTGATGGAGGTGGAGTTCTGGACCCCGGGCGGCGCCGGCGGCAACTGAGGGGGCGCCAGTCCGCGTCAGTTGGCCTTGTAGCCCGCGTCGGAACTGGCGTGCTGGATTTCCAGCCACAGTTCCCTCGCGATCCGGCGCTCCTCCTCGGATGGCCGCGTCACGAACGTGACGTGCGGCCGCCCCAGGAGCCGCCGGGAGAGCGAACGGAAGAACGCCAAGGTTTTCGGAAGCCCCATACACGATAGGAGTGATCCGGAAGCGGATTTCCCTACCCATGGGTTACGGCGCCGTCTTCCATTCGTCATTGCGATTTGACACGCCGCCGCGCCGTCGTCACATCGCGGCCGGCGGCGGCTCCGGCGCGCCCGCTGCTCTTCCGGCCGCGCATCGCCTCTTCCGTCAGTTCGCGGATGAGCTCAGGATCGAGATCCGGATCGCGTCCTTCCACGACGGCGGGGGCACCGAGCCTCTGTTCGACGCCCTTGAGCATCTGGTGAGCGGCGGCTTGCAGCATGTCGATCGTCGCGCAGAGGGCGGAGAGGCCGGCGTGCATTTCGGCCAGCTCCGAACGATTCGCGGCGACGGTCGCGGTGCCGATGTGCAGCGGCGGAAGGTTCGGGATCACCGACAGCACTTTCTCCAGCCGGTCGGCGCCGAGGTCGCCCCCTTCTTCGAACTTGCGATAGTGATCGCGACGGATTCCAGTCAGACGCTGGACGTCCGAATAGGTCAGTCTCGCGGCGAGACGGGCCCGCCGAATCTGGTCTCGATACGTCACGCGCGCTAATCATAGCATGTGCGCGCGATTGGATGCGACAGCGCAACCAGGTGGGACGGGGCTCGCAAGAGCCCCGTCCCTGTTGCGAAAACTACAGGTCCTTGCCGGCCTTGAAACCGCGGAGGATGGCCACCGCGTCGAGACTCTGGATGAAGACGATCACCGCGTTGCGCCACGTCACCGGGATCAGACGAAGGTTGCTGAGCGCGGCGAGCAGCGGACGGATGCCCGCGTAGATGGTGAGCAGTTGCTCGAGCCGGTCGCTCTCCGATTCCACGACGGCCGTGGTGCTGATCGTGGCCACGTCGAGCGAGGCCACGGCATCGGAGATCTGGCGATAGCTGAAGTCATTGGTCATCGTGTTCATTGCGTTCTCCTTTTTTCATCGGATGCTGATGGCAAGAGAAGGGGGGCTCACGCCGCGCGGCGGCGGGGGATGGAGACGGACACCGCGACCGGCAGGCCGACGCGGTTCCACGCTTCGCGGATGGCGCGTTGCGGCGCGCTGTTGACGCCATGCTGCTCGCCGGCGATGTCGAACGTCGCCCGCGCGAAATCCGCAAAGCCGGCATCGGAGGTGAGGCGTTCGACGATGGCGATGTACCAGATCCGCCCCAGCACCTCCCACGAGTACCCGCCGAGCTCTTTCGCGGCCAGGTAGAACGCGTGATTGAGGATGCCGGAGTTGATGTGCACGCCGCCGTTGTCCGCGGCCGTCTGGACGTACCCGCTCATGTGCCACGGCTGCGGATCGCGGCCGAGGAGCTGATCGTCGTAAGCCGTACCGGGGGCAGCCATCGAGCGCACGGCCACGCCGGCGACGTCGGATCCGAGCAGCTCGGCGCCGATCAGCCAGTCGGAGTCGTCGACCGTCTGCCGGTGCGTGAACTGCTTGACCATGATGCCGAAAGCGTCGGAGAGATGCTCGTTGAGCGCGCCGGTCTGGCCCGAGTAGCCGAGCGCCGTGGCGTACTGCGTCAGCCCGTGCGTCAGCTCGTGAGCGATGACGTCCAGCGACGCCGTGAAACGGGTGAAGACCCTGCCGTCGCCGTCGCCGTAGACGATCTGGTGCCCGTTCCACATCGCGTTCTGGAACTTCGTCCCGTAATGGACCGTGGCGTCGAGGCGCACGCCGTGGCCGTCGATCGATTTACGGCCGAAGACCCGCTCGAAGAAGTCCCAGGTCGCGCCGGCGCCGTCGAATGCCTCATTGACCTCGGGATCGGCGTGGACCGGCTGGCGCTCGCTCCGCGCGAGCTGGCCGGGCAGCCGCCGGCCGCCCTGCGCGTCGTAAACACAGCGTTGTTTGCGCGGACGCACGGCGGCAGGGAGCAGATCGAAGAACGTCTGCGCGCGCTCGGTGCCGAGCAGGCTCATTTGCTCGATCGTCGACCTGGCGCCGGCGCGCTCCGGCCTGCCGCCACGCCCGGCGATCTCGTCGAGCATGTGCGGCGGGATGGCCGCGCACACGTGGTGCGGTAAACTCGTCATCGGACACTTCCTTTCTTTGTCGGAGGGGTGGCGTCTGTGTTGCCCGGCCCGCGCTGCAACGCGGACCGGGCGCTTCTTTTACGCGGCCAGTTTTTCGGTAGTCGGCACCTCCTGTTCCTCCGGCACCGGACGGCGGCGACGGCGCTCCCGTTTCATGGCCGCGACATGTGCCGACAGCGCTCCGCTGCCGCCGTCCTGGGCCATCGCCACGGAAATCCGGTAGATGTTCTGCGCGTCCGTCGTCAGCGCCGCCCGCTTGGAGTCGAGCGTGAACTTGAGCGCCTGGGCCAATGCGAGCACCTGATCGAGCACCGGCCGGAAGGCGGTGATGAACTGCAGCGCATCCTGCGCAGACGGCACGTCCAGCTTGTTCAGGACCTGCAGTTGCGGCATCATTTCCACCGCCGCCACCGCCGTCTCCAGGAACTCGATGCGTGCGTTCAGATGGCTGCGCACGAACTTGCGCGTGGCCACCTGCTTCTCGAGCTGGGGCATCAGCCCGGCGATGTTCGAGAGCTCGCCCAGAATCGCGTCCGCCATCTGTTTGTACTGCGTGATCGTGAGGGTGGGAGGCACCGGGCCCGTGACCGCCAACTGCTGCGCGGTAGGAACCGTCGTCGGAGCAACCGGAGGCTTGGACATGAAGATCTCCTATCTTCGCGCCTCCTCGCGAGGCGCGAGGTTTGTGGTTACCCGTCTCCGTCTGGCCGGACTTCGGCGGGCGATGAGCATCGTTGACCTACGCGGTCGAGCGATGCCCGGTGAATTGATCGATCGGGCGACAGTATGCAACTGCGCACGATTGCAGTCAAGCGCAATCTTTCGTGCGCACAGAATACAATGCAGATCAGCCATTGCTTCACCAGGCAGAGGAGCCTGGTCGCGGCGCCGCCATGTCCTCGAAGGGAGACGAAATCGGACCCGAAAAGTGTCCTCCAGACGAGACTTGGATCGTTTTGAGTGATCCGAAATCGCTTTTGAGTGTTGCGGGTGTCCTCAAAACGAGAATCGATCGCTCAAAACCGAATCCCGGTGTCCTCCCGACGAGAACCGGACACTCAAAACCGATTCCGACTGTCCTCCGGACGAGACTCGATCACTCAAAATCGATCTCCGATCACTCAAAACCGGTTTTCGATCACTCCAGACCGAACGGGCGAAAGTGCAGACGGGATCCGGATCACTCCACGACGATTTCCCGATGCTCGAAGACGATCCCGGATCACTCCGGAACCGATTCGCAAGACTCGAGACCGCCCCCGGATCACTCCAGACCGAATCCGTGACACCGGAAACGCAACCCGCGGGACCCGATCGATCTCCCGCCACACGCAAGCTGCATCGTTCTGTAGTGGAGGACGGACAATCCTGTCCGTCACGCGAGAAATGGCGCGGGTAGGCTGCACCTTCGCATGCCGTCGGCCTTCGACGTCGTGAGCTGCTTTTTCGCGTGACGGACAGGATTGTCCGTCCTCCACTCATGCGTGCGCCGCGTGCTGGCGAAGAGCGAAGGTCTGACCCCGACGTCTGCGCCCCCAGAGCCTCCGCCTTCATCGTCGAAAAAAAATTTTGCCCACGTCTGAAATTTCTCTTCGATCTCCGCATAGAGAGGCGGAGGCTGAACATGAGAAAGAAATTCGTTGCTATCGTCCTTTTGCTGTTGCTCGCTGTCCCGTCGTACGCCGTCCTGCCGCCCGATCCGCCGACCGGCGGCACCGCCGGTGTTCGTCCGAAGACCTGTACCAATGTGGTGCTGACGGCGGCGGATCTGCCGGCGGCTTGTCACACGTCCGGGAGCTATGCGGCGGCCGAGGCTTGTGCCGATGCTATGGCGGTGAAGTTTCCGGACATCTTTCCCGGCGTGATCCTCGGGTATCAGCAGGACGGGAAGGCGGCCACGGTCACGGCGCATGGGCGGGGGCTCGGGCCGACGTCCGTCGTGTCGCTGGCTTCGGTCTCGAAGCCGCTGCCGAACACCGCGTTCGTGAAGCTCGTGCAGGATCACTATGCGTCGCCGGCCTGCACGCCGATGACGGCCAACTGCATCTTTCCGCAGAAGTTCGAGACGAAGCTGGCCGATGCGCTGAAGGTCATCGACCGTCTTCGCGGGACCACCACGTACGACGACTGGTTCAACCGCATCGACTACGCCGACGCGGCCAAGCAGCGCACCTGGAAGCACGCCATCACGCTCGAGCAGATCATGCAGATGACGGCCGGGTTCTCGCCGATCGCCTTCACCGGCTATCGCTTCTGCCCGAACGGCGTCTGCCCCACCGACACCTCGGCGTACGACTGGACGTGCGATCCGAACGACGTCAACCATCCGGACTATCAGTCCTGCCGCGTCGCGTTCCTGTACAACCAGTACCTGGCCACGCGCGGCCCGGCGCTGCCGAACGGCTGCAAGCCGCGTCCCGTCAGCGGCCCGCGTACGTTCAACTTCGAGAATTACTACAACGGCGACGTCGACGCGTCGTACCGCCTGATGCGGGAGTTCGAGCGCCGCTATTCGTTCGAGCCGGGGCTGCTCGGTGAGTGCGTACTGGTGGAGGGTGTGAACGGCGGCTCCTGGATCGACGGCCGCGCGGTGCGCGAGAGCGACATCGGGAAGTTCTACCTCGGCCTGCCGCTGATGTATGAGCCGGGCACGGACAGCAAGTACGCGCAGCCGGGCTTCTACATCATGTCGTACCTGATCGAGAGCGTGTCGGGACAGCGCTTCGATACCTACCTCAAGAACCAGATCCTCACGCCGCTGGGAATGACGGACACGTCGTTCTACATCGCGCCCGGCTCGTCGCAGCACAACCGTCTGGCGGACATCAAGCGCGTTCCGGACTTCCCGACGCGCGTGCTGCCGGACATCGCCGCGCCGGTCGACCTCGCGAACATCCACGGCACCGACAAGAACTGGGACGAGCTGCGCCGCGGCTGGCAGAATCGCTGGCCCGAGGGGGGTGGAAACACGACAGCCGGCGACCTGCTGCGCTTCCTCACCTTCGCCCGCACCGGTAAGACGCCTGCCGGACAGGTGCTGCTGAACGCCGACTCGGTGCTCAGAATCACGACTGAAGACGATGTGCACAGCAGCCGCACGTACGCCTTCGCGACGGCCGGCGAAGGCGTCCTCACGGGCAACGGTTACTTCGGCACGCAGTTCAAACGCGACCTGAAGCGCTGCAACAGCTCCACGGTGCTGACGCAGACGATCACCGAATCGCCGGAAGGTCTGGCGAAGTATCGCGTGCAGCTCTGCGACTACCAGTTCGGCGACATGAAGTTCCTGCGCGACTGGCTGCAGGGCATGCTCGACGCGATCCCCAGCGCGTGCGCTCCGTAGGTTTCGAACAAACGCAGGGCGGGCGCCAGCCCGCCCTGCATTTCAGGATTGTCCGTCCTCCACCAGCGCCGCCGTTCAGACGGCTGGCGGGAGGCTCACGGCGGCGAATTCGCGCAAGGCGTGGCGGCCGTCTTCGTCCGACTCTTCGTAGGCGAGCTGGAGGAGGGTGACCTGGTCTTCGGTCTCGGCGGCCGAGATCGTGAAGCCGTCCGGCGGCTGGTCGCGGCGGGTGGTGGATTCGCGTGTCCAGCGTCCTGCATTCAGTTGGCATCGCAGGAACGGCTCGTTCGAGCGGGCCGCGGAGCCGAGGTCGGAGAGCATCCGGTCGCCGTCGATGACGTTGTGCTCGAGGTCGCCTTCGGCGTTGGCCTGCTCGGCGCGGCGGATCTGGCTCTCATAGCGGGCGATGAACTCCGGCAGGCCGGCGCCGGGCTCCTGGAAGCGCACCAGCAGGTCCCGATCGGGTGACAGGCCGTGATCGGCGACGGCGGTGACGAGTGCGGGCACGCGCACGTTTCCGCGGCCGTCGAGAAAGGCCAGCTCGCGCTCGGCTCCCTGCTCGACGTCGCATTGCCCCATGAGGAGTGCGCCGGACGGCCCGAGGTCGAGCACCACGACGCGCTCCTCGCCGAAAGTGGCGGGAATCGGCTTGGCCAGCCGCAGCCATGCAGCGAAAGATTCACGCGGCGTCATGCAGCGGGCATTGTGCAGCATCGCGGGCTTTCGGCACATCCTCCCGTTCAGATGCCGGATCCATCCCAGGCCACCTGTTACAACCAGCTACCATGTATTGACAGCTACCATGCATGGACCTACGTTGCTGGCGTGACCGATTCCTTCTACGTCAACTGGACCACGCAGCTACGCAAGGGGCTTCTCGAGCTGGCCATCCTCAACACGCTCGATGGCGGGTCGCTTTACGGCTACGACATCGTCCGGCGGCTGGGGGAGGTCGACGGGCTGGTGATCACGGAGGGGACGGTCTACCCGATTCTCAGCCGGCTGAAAAACGAACGCTACGTGGATACGTATATCGAGGAATCCCCCGAGGGGCCGGCGCGGAAGTATTACCGGCTGACGCGGAGTGGACGCAACGAGCTCAAGCGAATGAACGAACACTGGCTTCGGCTGCACGACGCCATCGGCACTCTCAAAAAGGAACGCGAGCGATGATCGACTACACCCCTTCGGCACAGCAGCGGTTGGATGACTACTTCGGGCGTCTGCGGCGCTCCTTGCGGCGAGCGTCGCCATCGGAAGCGGACGACGTCGAGCAGAGCGTGCGGGAGCACATCGAGGTGGCGCTCGCGGGCGCGCCCGCTCCTGTCGGCGGCGAACAGCTCGCCGAGGTGCTCGACCGGCTCGGGGCGCCCGATGGCTGGGTGCCGGCCGACGACCGGTCGCTGGTTCAGCGGGCCCTGCGGCAGGTCAAGGATCGTCTGCGCTTCGGCCCCGAGGAGTGGCGCCTTGCGTATGTCACGTTTGGCCTGTTTCTTCTGGCGCTGATCCTCATGCCGGTCGGCATCGGCTTCTTCCTGATGATCGCGTCGTTCGTGGCGAGCCGCGCGTACGTCGACTTCATGGAGGCGAAGCAGGAAGCGGCCGGCGCGCGCCGCTGGCTGGTCTATCCGCCGATCGGGTTCTTTCTCGCCGCCGCCACGGCCTTGTTCGTCGTGGGGCCTGCCGGTCCGGCGCTGGCGTGGGGCATAGGCGACGAGGGATTCCTGCGCCTGCTCGAACAGTCGCAGATACGCGCGCCGTATCAGGAAGCGCAGTTCGTCGCCGGCGCGGCTGTGACGGTGCTCGGAGCGTGGTGGGTGCTCGCCTCGTTGGCCGGCATGGCCTTCCTGCCGGTGATCCGCTTCATCTTCAAGCCGCTCCTCGCACGCGTGCGCCGTACCCACTTCCTCGGCCTGACGATCGTCGGAGTCCTCGCCCTCGTCCTCGGGTTCGTCCTGCTCCGCCCCTGGATCTCACAGGCATGGTGACGAGCGCCGGCGCGCTCAGCGCCGGTTCTTGTCGACGATGGCCACGATGATGACGACGAAGGCGGTGAGGCGGAGGAGGTAGAGGGGGGCCTGCTGTTCGAGGATCTCCTGCGTCAGGGCGATGGCGAGCCGCTGGATGGCCAGGAGCACGAAGGCGCCGGAGAACATGAGGAACAGGCGGTCGCGCGACTTCGACCAGAACTTGGCGAAGAAGAGGGCGATGGCCGCGTATTCGGCGATGAGGATGCCGGACAGCAGGTCGGTCATCGTGTCTCCCACACGAGCGCGTACAGCAGCGCGCCCGCCCCGATGACCGCCGGGATGATGCGCCAGATCGACAGGTCGACCGCGTCTCCCGTTCTCAGGTCCACGACCAGGAGCACGTTGTTGAGAGCCAGTCCGATGAAGCAGACGGCGCTCCACAGCAGCAGGTGCGCTTTCGACTGCCGATAGCCTCGGAGCAGAAGGATCGCGCAGAGCGTGCTGGTTGCGGCGCAGAGGATGTAGACGATGTTTCCGAACATGGTTTCGGCAGTCCTACTTCTTCAACTTGAATGCATCGGAGAAGCTGCGGATCGGGTCACGAGGTGCTTCGACGGCGATCATCACGGCGTCGCGATTGTCAGCCAGGACCTCGCTCAGCTCCTGGAGCAGCGCGTTCGTCTCCGGATCGGCGCCCGTGTAACGGTAGCGGGGAATGGAGCTGGGCTCGAAGGCGATCAAGCCGCCGGAGGCCAGCAGGAAGAGCCGCATGGCCGCGGTCTCGGGAGCGGTGCCCAGGGTGACGGCAACTTCGGGAGCGGTCCACGACCGCTCCGGGTCGGCCCGCAGGAGCATGACGACTTCGATCTGGTCGAGCGACGAGAGGCGCTGCTCGAGGAATGTTTTCAACCGCTCCGAGACGCCGCCCATGAACGGCGCACGTTAGCACAGGCGGTGCGGCGCGCTATCCGGTAAAGGGGGGAGACGTGCGCGACTGTAGTGGCGGTGTGCGGTGTGCGTTGCCCGGTGCCCGTGGTCCGTGGTAGCAATGGGACCTATCTGTCCCATTGGTCCCATAGCCGACGGGCAACGGACAACGGACAACGCGCAACGCGCAACGTCTTCTATCCGGCCACGCGCCTTGCGCGCGTCGTTTTGGGCGTGGCCAGCGTGCGCAGCGCGTCTTCCACGGCCATCGCCCAGCCGAGCGGGGCCGGGGCGGGGGCGATGCGTGCGGCCGGCACTCTGGCCAGCAGGTCGCGGTCGACATGGCCCTCCGCGTCGGGGATGACGATGGGGATCTCGGTGCGCATCAGGAACTCGGCGTCGACGAGCGATCCTCCGACGCCGATGGCGAGATCGCACTGGAGCTCTTCGCGCAGCCGCGAGAACGCTTCCCCTTCATCGCACTGGCGGCACAGGTGCAGGAATCGCCGGCCGCGGCGTACGGAGAAGCCGATCTCCTCGGCGGCTCGCTGGACGGCTTGGAGGTCGCCGTTCTCGACGACGAAGGGCTCGCTGAACGCGCGCCGCGTGGAGGCCTGCAGCATCTCGCCCGACCGGCCGGAGACTTGCGCGGCCGCGGAGTGCTCCATCGCCGAGTAGATGAGCAGGTCGGCGCCGGAGCGGTCTTCGATATCCGTGATCACGTCGAGAAAAGTCTCGACGGGCGGACCGCACGGCTCGACTTCCCACGTGCCGTCTTTCCAGCGAGCGATGGCGCCGCCGGCTTCGATGACCATCGCCGTCTGCAATCCGAGCGCGGCCGCGATGGGCGCGAGCTCGTCGAGCGTCATGACGGACATCGGGATGACGGGGATGCCGGCGGCCAGCAGACGCTGGATCGTGGCGCGGCTCCGGCCTGCTTCGAAGGTGCGGGAGTCGAGCAGCGTGCCGTCGACGGCCGTGAAGACGGCCACGCGGTGACTCTTGTTGCCGGGAGCAGCTTTGCGTTTCGGGCGGATGCGGACCGCGGCGGGCTTGGGCGTTTCCATGGTGCGGCACGTTACCCGCGCGCGGCCGCGCTTCCAATCCGGTAAAGGGGGGAGGCGGGTGCGGCGAATGACCGGGCCTCCCCTGTAGACCGGATGTACATCGCTTCCGCGCGGCCGTAACTTGTGGGCAGAAAGGGGCCGCATGTCGATGCGTACAGCAGTCACGCTGGATTCGCCGGGGATGGAGGGGGCCGGGCGCCTTCGGGAGCTCGTGAACGCGGAGATTCCGAACGGCGGGCTCATCGTAATGGCCAACCGCGAGCCGTATTCGCACGAGCTCGAGAAAGGTGGGGCCATCGTCGTGCGGCAGCCGGCCAGCGGCCTCGTGACCGGCATCGAGCCGATGCTGCGCGCGTGTGGAGGCACGTGGATCGCGCATGCCGGCGGTTCCGCCGATCGCGTGAGTGCCGACCGCATGGGGCGGCTGGCCGTGCCGCCGGGCGCGCCGGAGTACACGCTGCGCCGGCTCTGGATCGAAGAGGAAGCGTACGAGCGGTATTACTCCGGGTTCGCGAATGAAGGGATCTGGCCGCTCTGTCACCTGGCGCACACGCAGCCGTCGTTCCGCGCGACGGACTGGAGCGCGTATCAGGCGGTCAACGAAACGTTCGCGCGGGCGGCCATCGAAGAGGCGAGCGGCGAGGCGCGCGCGGACGGGCTGCTGCTGATTCAGGACTATCACTTCGCGCTCGTGCCGAAGCTGGTGCGCGAGCAGGCGCCGCACGTCGTCACGAGCCTGTTCTGGCACATCCCCTGGCCCAACGCCGAGGTTGCCGGGATCTGTCCGTGGAAGGAGGAGATCCTGGAGGGGATGCTCGGGGC
This sequence comes from Thermoanaerobaculia bacterium, assembly GCA_036399695.1. Taxonomy (GTDB): domain Bacteria; phylum Acidobacteriota; class Thermoanaerobaculia; order Gp7-AA8; family Gp7-AA8; genus DASVEE01. The sequence continues at coordinate 58,530 of DASWMP010000357.1, forward strand.
GGACATCATCGGGTTCCACACGCGGCAGTACTGCCTGAACTTCCTGGAGACGGTGCAGCGCTACCTCGAGTGCCGCGTCGATCTCGAGACCATGTCCGTGTTGCACGGCGGTCATCGCACGCAGATCCGCACGTATCCGATCAGCGTGGAGTGGCCGTATCCGGGCGCGACGCGTGACGACGGAGCCGCCCTGCGCGCGGCGCTCGGGATCGCTCCCGACGCGCACGTCAGCATCGGTGTCGACCGGGCGGACTACACGAAGGGGCTCGTCGAACGGATGGCCGCGGTGGAGCTGCTGCTGGAGCAGAACCCTGCGCTGATCGGCCGGTATGTGCTGGTGCAGCTCGCGTCGCCGACGCGTACGCGCATCCCCAGATACCAGCGGCTGGCCGAGGAGCTGACCGAGATCGTCGAGCGGGTGAACGCCCGCTTCGCAACCGGAACGTGGAAGCCAATTCTGCTGCAGATGCGCACGTTCAGTCCGGAGGAAGTGCGCCGCTACTACGCGATGGCGGACAGCGCGCTCGTCACGCCGTTGCACGACGGGATGAACCTCGTGGCCAAGGAGTACGTCGCGGCCTGCGCGGACGGCGACGGTGCGCTCGTCCTCAGCGTCTTCGCCGGGGCAGCGAAGGAGCTGGACGGGGCGCTGCTCGTGAATCCGTACGACACGCAGCAGGTCGCGGAGACGATCCTCCGTTCCGTGTTCATGCCGGTGGCGGAACGGCGCGCGCGCATGCAGACGATGCGGGAGCAGATCGCGTCGCACTCCATCTACGACTGGTCGGGGAAGCTGCTGACGGACATGTGCGACGTGCGCCAGCAGCGCGCCCGTTTCTGGCCGCAACGGATCGCGCCGCAGCGGGCCGCGCAGCATGCGACAGCGCGGGAAGTGGTGGCATGATGGCCGGCGGCTCCACGCTCCTGGCGTTCGATTTCGACGGCACGCTCGCGCCGATCCGCGACGATCCGGCGGCGGTGGCGCTGGATCGCGGTGCCTCGGCGCTGCTCGCCGAGGCCTCGAGCATGGAAGGCGTGGTCGTGGCCATCGTCTCCGGCCGCGATGCGGACGACCTCACGGGCCGCGTCAACACGCCGGGCGCCTACCTCATCGCCTCGCACGGGCTCGAGATCCGCGCGCCGGGCGGGCTCCTCGTCCGCGATGTGCCGCCGCTCGCGGTCGACCTCGATTCGGAGCTCGGGCGCGAGATCAGAGCCAGCGGGCTCCGCCTCGAAACGAAGAAGCACGCGCTGGCCCTGCACTGGCGCGGCGTGCCGTACGAGGCCATCGAGCCGGTCGTCGAGATGTTCCGGCGCTGGGCCCGGGACGCGCAGCTCGACCTCATCGAGGGCCGCTGCGTCGTGGAAGCGCGGCGGCCGGGCGGTGGCAAGGAGGAGGCGCTGCGGTGGCTGGCGCGCGTGGTCGGCGCCGGGCGCGTCGTCTACGCCGGGGACGACATCACGGACTTTGGTCCGCTGCGCTTTGCGGCGGAGCACGGCCGCGCGCTTTTCGTCGCCAGTGGCGAACGGTTGCCGCCTCCCGGCGTGACGGTGGTCGGCTCGTTTCGCGAGCTCTTCCGTCTGATCCGCCAGGAAGTGATGATCTGACTGCACGTGTTGTCACCTGATGTCATGCAGAAGCGAGGCAAGTGGCAGCGGCGATTCTTCGCGACGTGGCCCGTGGCCGCGGCCGCGCTCGCCGGACTGCTGCTGCTGATCTACACGTCGATTGCCACGACCTCGCGCAAAGCGGAAGAGATCTACGCGCAGCTCGATCAGTTGAACACGCACCATCGCGACGTGGAGAGCACGCTGCGGCGGCTGCGCGCGGACGTCTATCTGTCGAGCATCTACATCCGCGACTTCCTGCTCGATACGGATCGCGAGGAGACCCCGGAGTACCGGCAGCGGCTCACCGAGCTGCGCCAGAAACACAGCGCGTCCGTGCAGGAGCTGCGCGCGCTGCTGCCCGCCGGCGCCGATCCCCGCCTGGACAATCTGGACAGCCGCCTGGACGAGTACTGGCAGGCGTTCGAGCCGCTGTTCGAGTGGTCCGCGTACGAAAAGATGATGCGCAGCGGCCGCTTCCTGCGCCGGGAGGTGCTTCCCCGACGTGAAGCCGTGCTCACCATCACCAGCGACATCGAGCAGCTCAACAACGCGAATCTGGCGACGCAGCGCGCCGAAGTGACGCGGCGGCTGGCCACGTTCCACGACGATCTTCGGCGCCGTCTCTGGCGCACGATGCTCCTCGGTTTCATCGTGGCATTCGTCGCGGTCGTCCGTCTGCGGATGCTGGAGCGCCGTTCCGAACAGCAGCGCGAGCATGCCGAACGGGCTGAGCGCGAAATGCGGCTGCTCTCGCAGCAGCTCGTGGCCGCGCAGGAAGAGGAGCGCAAGAAGCTCACGCGCGAGCTGCACGATCACGTCGGCCAGATGCTGACGGCGTTGCGCATGGAGATCGGCCGTGCCGACCGCGCCCGTGGGAGCTCGGGCTCCGACGCGCAGCTCTCGCATGCCATCACGGAGGCGAAGCGGCTGCTGGACACGATCCTGCGATCCGTGCGCGACCTGGTGATGGGGCTGCGTCCGAGCATGCTCGACGACTTCGGTTTGCAGCCGGCGCTCGAATGGCTGGTCCGCGATTTCCGCCGGCGCTACAGCACCCCGGTCGATCTCACTCTCGCCGGCGAGATCGACACGCTGCCCGACCAGTACCGGACGGGCGTCTATCGCATCGTGCAGGAAGCGCTGACCAATTGCGCGCGTCACGCCCATGCGAAGCGGATCGAGATCGCGTTGCGGTTCGAACGAAACACGCTCGAGCTGCTCGTGGCGGACGACGGCGCCGGCATCCAGCCGGGCCGCGTCCGGGGAATGGGGCTGATCGGAATCGAGGAGCGCGTGCGCGAGCTGCACGGCACCTTCGACGTCGGCCCGCACAAACCGGCCGGCACTGAGCTGCGGGTCACCATACCCGTCACCCTTTCGATCGAGGAGGCGCAACGTGCGCGTGCTGTTAGCTGACGATCATTCCATCGTGAGGCGCGGGATGCGCTCGCTGCTCGAAACCGAGGATTCCGTGGAGGTCGTGGCGGAGGCGTCGGACGGGCTCGAAGCGCTGCGCCTGTGCGAAGAGCACCATCCGGACCTGCTGATCCTGGACGTGGCCATGCCGAAGCTGAACGGCATCGACGTCGCCGCCCGCTCGCAGAAGATGGACCGGCCCCCGCAGGCCATCATGCTGAGCATGCACCTCGACGAGTCGTACGTCATGCGCTCGATCAACGCCGGCGCGCGCGGCTACCTGCTCAAGGATTCGACGGACGAAGATCTGTTGCCGGCCATCCGCGCCGTCGCCGCCGGCAAGTCGTTCTTCAGCCCGGCCGTGAGCGGCGTGCTCGCCGAGGAGTACATGGAGCAGCTCAAGGAACGGGGGCTGACGGATTCGTACGATCTGTTGACGGACCGGGAGAAAGAGGTGCTGCAGTTGCTCGCCGAAGGCCGGTCGAACAAGGAAGTCGCAGCCCTGCTGGACGTCGGCCTCTCGACCATCGAGACCCACCGCGCGAACCTGATGCAGAAACTGAATCTGCACAGCACCGCGGAGATCGTGCTGTACGCGGTGAGGAAACGGTTGATCGTGTAGGGCGGTGCGTTGATCCGGTGGAGGACGGACAATCCTGTCCGTCCTCCACTACACAGTTCCGCGCCGTGTAATCCGCGCAGCCGCTACGAAGCGGCCGGTATCCATATGTCATCCCGAGCGTGGGGGGGGGGG
>DASWMP010000358.1:0-7569 GCA_036399695.1 Thermoanaerobaculia bacterium
CACGTGTAGCAGAGCGGTGGCGTTCGCCACCGCACTCCGAGATAACAGCACTGTCTAGGTCACGACCGTGCGGAAATATTCGATCGTCTTCTGGAGGCCTTCGGCCAAAGCCACTTTCGGCTCCCAGCCGAGCTTCTCGCGCGCTTTCGTGATGTCGGGGCGGCGGATTTTCGGGTCGTCTTCCGGCAGCGGGCGGAACTCGATCGGGGCGCTCGTGCCGACCAGGCGCTTGATCTCTTCCGCGAACTGCAGCACCGTCATCTCGCTCGGGTTGCCGATGTTCGTCGGCTGCTTCTCCTCCGACATCAGCAGGCGATAGATGCCGTCGACGAGGTCCGTCACGTAGCAGAAGGAGCGGGTCTGCGAACCGTCGCCGAAGACCGTCAGCGGCTCGTTGCGCAGCGCCTGGGAGATGAACGCCGGAACGACGCGGCCGTCCTTCACCCGCATGCGCGGACCGTACGTGTTGAAGATGCGCACGATGCGCGTGTCCACGCCGTGGAAGCGGTGATACGCCATCGTCATCGCCTCGGCGAAGCGCTTCGCCTCGTCGTACACGCCGCGCGGACCGACAGGGTTCACGTTGCCCCAGTAGTCCTCCTTCTGCGGGTGGATGAGCGGATCGCCATAGACCTCGGAGGTGGACGCGATGAGATACCGCGCCCCTTTGTCCTTCGCCACGCCGAGCGTCTTGTGCGTGCCGAGCGACCCGACCTTCAGCGTCTGGATCGGCTTCTCCAGGTAATCGATCGGGCTCGCCGGCGAGGCGAAGTGCAGCACGTAATCGAGCGCTCCGTCGACATGGATGTAATTCGTCACGTCGTACTTGAAGAACTCGAAGCCAGGCGTGCCGAGGAGATGCTGGATGTTCTTCGGGTTGCCGGTGATGAAGTTGTCCATGCAGATGACTTCATGACCGTTGGCGAGAAACAGCTCGCAGAGGTGCGAGCCGAGAAAGCCCGCACCGCCGGTGATCAATGCACGACCCATTAGTTGCCCCTTTTCCGCACATCCTCGGCGCGGCCGACCGAGACGTATTCGAGCTCGTGGTCGCGCATGCGATGCGGGTCGTAGACGTTGCGGAGATCGACGATGAGCGGCCGCCGCATCGCCTTCCTGACACGGTCGAAATTCAGCGCGCGGAACTCGTTCCATTCCGTGGCGATGACCAGCGCGTCGCAGCCCTCGGCCGTCTCGTACGCGTCGCCGCAGTACGTCAGGTCCGTGAAGAACGTCTTCGCGTTCGCCGTCGCCTGCGGATCGTACGCGCGCACCGTGGCGCCGTGCTTCTGCAGTCCCTGGATGATGGGGATTGTCGGCGAATCGCGCATGTCGTCGGTCTCGGGCTTGAACGCGAGACCGAGGATGCCGACGGTCTTGCCTTTCACGTCGCCGTCGAGAGCGTCGACGATCTTCACGACCATCCGCTGCTTGATGTCGTCGTTCACGCGCAGCACCGCTTCCATGATCTGAAAGTCGTAGCCGTTGCGGCGGGCGATGTCTGCCATCGCGGAGGTGTCTTTCGGGAAGCAGGAGCCGCCGAAGCCGGGGCCGGCCTGCAGGAACTTCGGTCCGATGCGGGAGTCGAGGCCCATGCCGAGGGCGACGTCCTGCACGTTCGCGCCGACCTTTTCGCAGACGGCGGCGATCTCGTTGATGAACGTGATCTTCGTCGCCAGGAAACCGTTCGCCGCGTACTTGATCAGCTCCGACGATTCGACGTTCGTGACGACGAACGGGATCTCCAGCGAATGCAGCGGCGCGTAGATCTCCTTCATCGCCTCGGCAGCCTCGGCATCGGACGCGCCGATGACCACGCGGTCCGGCTTCATGAAGTCTTCGATGGCCGAACCTTCACGGAGGAACTCCGGATTCGAGACGACGGAAGCTTTGTGGCCGTTGCCGTGCGACTGGATGATCTCCTCGATCATCCGGCCGGTACCGATCGGAACCGTCGACTTCGTGATCACGAGCTTCGGTCCGTTCATGTGCTCGGCAATCGAATTCGCCACCTGCTCGACGTAACGGAGGTCGGCCGAGCCGTCCGCCTTCGGCGGCGTGCCGACGGCGATGAAGATCGCGCGGCTGGCGCGGATGGCGTCGGCGAGCTCGGTGGTGAAGCGGAGGCGCCCTTCCTCGACGTTCTTGCTGACGAGCTTATCGAGCCCCGGTTCGTAAATGGGGATGACGCCCTTCTTCAGCGCATCGATTTTCTTGACGTCAACGTCGACGCAGATGACGTCGTTGCCGAAGTCGGCGAGACCGGCGCCGGTGACGAGCCCGACGTAGCCGGTGCCGATGACTGCAATGTCCACTGGATTCCTCCGGGAAAGCGATCGCGCGCCTGGCGGCGCGGCGCGCATCGTAGCAGAACGAGCAGTTGGCCGGTTGGCCGGATGAAAGTTGGCAGTTGGCGGTTGGCAGTTGGCAGTGAAACGCCTCGAGGCTGGTTTTCCACTGCCAACCGCGAGCGCGCGTCAGCGCGCGTACTGCCAACCGCCAACTGGAGCTCTACTGCGGCGGCGCCGTGGTCGTTGTGCTGACGGTGTCCGTCACCGGCGGCACCGGGATTACCTCCGCCGCCGGCGCCACGGTTTCGGCCGGTGCCGGGATCGGCGCGGGCGTCTCCTCCGTCGTCGGCGTCACGATCGGCGGGGGCTCCGGCGTCGTCACGACGGGCGCCTTCTGCGCTTCGCGAGCCCGCTTCTCGATGCCGGACTGCTGCCGGTTGCGGATCAGCCAGCGGAGCAGCTTCGATTCGTTGATGCCGATGAGAATGTCGTTCACCGACTCGTACAGCGACGGGTCGGTGACGATGCGGCCGGCCGTGCCTTCGCCGTTGTTGATGCGGCTGACGACCTGATTGAGCTGCTGGATCAGGACCGTGAACTCGCCGAGGGCCTGATCGCCGTACGCCTTGTCGTTCATCAGGCGCGGCACCAGGCCTTCGCCCTTCGACATCGTGTCGGTGAAGCCGGCCAGGTTGACCGAGGCGAGGCGCAGGTTTTCGACCAGTTCCGTCACCCGGCGCGCCCCTTCCCGGTCGTTGAGCAGCGTCGGGATCATGCCTTCGCCCCGCTCGAAGCTCCCCTGCACGTTCGCCGTGATGGTGGCGAGGCCGCGGGCGGCGTCGCTCACCGAGACCGTCAACTGCTCGGCGTAGGCGTCGTCGTAAATCAGCTTGCCCATGACGCCCTTGCCGCTCTCCATGTGCGTGAGGGCGGCGTTCGTCTTGTTGAGCGTCGTCAGGAACGTGTCGGTGATGCGCTGCTTCGTCTCCGGCGCGGTGGTCAGCTCGCCGATGAGTCCTTCGCCCCGGTCGACGCGGCTGAGGATGTTCTTGAGCGAATACGAGATCTGCACGAGGTTGTCCACCAAGTCCTCGCCGGAGGAGAGGAGCTGATCGACGTTCGTCTGGCGCTGCGAGGGGATGAGCGAGCCCGGCTCCATGGCCGGGAAGCGGGGGCTGCCGGGAGTCACGTCGATGTACGAATCGCCGGCCAGGAGGCCGAGCTTCTTGAGGCGCACGCGCGAATCGCCGCGCACGCGCTCCGAGAACTTGCGGTCGATCATCACCGTCAGCTCCACACTGCGCGACGACGGATCGCGCGGCAGGCGGATGTCGCCGATCACGCCGATCGACACGCCCGACATCTTCACCGGGTTGCCCTGCGCCAGCCCGCTCACGTTCTCGAGCTCGACGCGGTACTCGTTCTTGCGGGCGAAGATCTTCTGCTCCGACCCGATGAAGAACACGAAGATCATCAGGGTCAGTAGTGCGCCGCTGACCAGCAGGCCGACGCGCAGACTCTTCTCTTTGGTCTTTTTCGCCATAGTCGTTCGTTACTTCTGGGTCGGCTGGGCCGATGCGACGGCGGAGGTCACGAGGAACTCCCGCAGGATCGGATGATCCGAGTTGCGGGCATCCTCCATCGTCCCGACCCATTCGAATACGCCTTTATTGAGAAATGCGATGCGGTCGCCGACCATGAACGCCGACTGAATGTCGTGCGTCACGACGACCGAGGTGACGTTCAGTTTCGACTGCAGATCGACGATCATCTCGTTGATCTTGTGCGACGTGATCGGATCCAGTCCGGTCGTCGGCTCATCGTAAAGAATCATCTTCGGATCGAGCACGATCGAGCGCGCCAGGCCGACGCGCTTGCGCATACCGCCCGAGAGGTCGACCGGCATCAGGTGCTCGGTGTTCGGCAGGTTCACCAGTTCCAGCTTCTCCCGTACCGCGCGCCCGATCTCCTCTTCGCTCATGTCCGTGTGCTCGCGCAGCGGAAAGGCCACGTTCTCGAACACCGTCATGGAGTCGAACAGCGCGCCGCTCTGGAAGAGCATCCCGAACTTCTTGCGCACGCGATACAGCTCTTCTTCCGGCAGGTCGGTGATGTCTTCCTCTTCCACGACGACGCGCCCCGCGTCCGGCGCTTCGAGCCCGAGCATGTGCCGCAGCGTGACGGACTTGCCGGTACCGGAACCGCCGAGGATCACCAGGACTTCGCCGCGGTAGACCGTGAGGTTCGCGCCGCGCAGGACGACCTTCTGGCCGTACGCCTTGTAGACGTCCTGAAACTCGACGAAGGGCTCCCGCGGATGCTTGCGGCGCTCCGTGGTGCCTCGGCCGACGGCGCGGCGGTCCATGATGGCGTTACTCATCAGAAAATCGCGAGGAAGAGCTTCGTCAGGAAAAAGTCCATGATCAGAACGGTGATCGCGCCCGTGACGACGGTCGTCGTCGTGGCACGGCCGACGCCGTCCGCGCCCCCGCTCGTATTCAACCCGTTGAAGCAGGCGATCAGCGAGATCCCGAAGCCGAAGAAGAACGTCTTCCCCACTCCCGAGGCCAGATCGTTGTAGCCGACCGTCTCGACCACGCTGCGGAGGTAAAAGTTCGCGCTGACGTGCAGGCTGACGACGGCGATGAGCAGCCCGCCGAGAATGCCGAGCGCGCAGGAGATGACGGTCAGGAGCGGGAAAATGAGCGTCGTGGCCAGCACGCGCGGCACGACGAGCTTGCGGACCGGGTTCGTGGCCAGGGCACGAAGGGCGTCGATCTGCTCCGTCACCTTCATGGTCCCGATCTCGGCCGTCATACCGGCACCGACGCGGCCGCCGACCATCAGCGACATCAGCACGGGCGCGAGCTCGCGCACGAGCGACAGGGAAACGACCTTTCCGATGAACAGCTTGCCGCCGAAATCAGCCAGCGATACGGCCGTCTGCAGCGCCAGCACCATTCCGATGAACGCGGAAGTGATGATGACGATCGAAAGCGACCGCACCCCCACCTGATCGAGCTGCTGCAGGAGGAGCTGCTTCTCGAACGGCCCCTGCCGGAGCTGCTTGATCGTCTCCCGCGCCAGCTCCGCCAGACCACCCGTGTAAACGAGCGCATCCTCTCCCCGCGCGCGAACCCGCGAGAAAAAGTTCGGCTCGGACGACGGCTGCTGTCCCAGGGCGGTGTCGGTCATTGTCGGATCACGAAACGTGAATCGCGCGAACTTCTATTGCGCCGGGCGAGGGAGCTCTGCAATAGGGCTGCCGGGGCTCAATCCTGAGCGAAGCGAAGGATCAGTGGAGCCTCAGCTATGCAGGTGGCATGGTTCGTCGCTGAGGCTCCACTGATCCTTCGCTTCGCTCAGGATTGAACGCGCCTCTAATCCCCAAAGATCCGTCGCAGCAGCCTCTTCACCGCGTTTTCGTCGCGTTTCTTCTTTTGCTGCTCCTGCTGTACGGCGGCAGGGGGCGGTTCGTCGCCCGGCGAGGGCATTTCGGAGCCGGCGACCTGGGGCTGGTCGTCGCGCCACCAGGGGCTGCGCTCGCCGCTGCCGGCGTGGAGGGGGCAGACGGACGGGGGTTCGGTCCCGGTGACGAAAATCTCCGAGCGCGTCGTCGGGCAGTAGGGGGTGGCCAGCATCCCCGAATAGGGGTCGATCTCCCGCTCCACCACGTCTTCGGGGCGGCGCCAGTCGACGTCCGGGATCAGGCCGCTGATGCGGTTCATGTGGGACGTCCAGATGGGGACGCAGGCGTCGCCGCCGGCCAGGCGGGTGCTCTTGCCGTCGTCGAAGCCGACCCAGACCAGCGACAGGATTCTGGGCGAATAGCCGATGAACCAGGCGTCGCGGTAATTGTTCGTCGTGCCGGTCTTCCCCGCAAACGGGCGGTCGAAACCGAGCGACCGCACCTTCCCGGCCGTCCCGTAATTCAGCACGTCCTTCAGCACCTGGTTCATCACGTATGTGACGCCGGCCGGTGCGACGCGCTTCATCTTCACCTGCTTGTTCTCGAGCAGCTTGCCGTCGCGCGTGACCACCGCCAGGATCGACACCGGCTCCGCTTTGACGCCCAGATTTGCGAAGACCGAGTAGGCGTAGGCAATCTCGAGAGGCGTCACCTCGAACGAGCCGAGCGAAATCGACGGGTACGGCTGCAGGCGGCTTTCGACGCCGATGTTCGTGGCCGTCCGGATCACGTTCGGCACACCGGCGTTCATCGCCGCGCGCACCGCCGGGATGTTGTACGAGTGCGCCAACGCTTCCCGCACCGTCACCCGGCCGTGGTAACGGTTGTCGTAATTCTGCGGGCGCCACATGGCGTTGCCGGCCGGGACGGCGATCGGCGAATCGTCCAGCACCGTCGATGCCGTCAGCGCCTCGTGACCGCGGGCCGGATTCATCGCCGTCACGTAGACGAACGGCTTGAAGAGCGAGCCCGGCTGGCGCTTGGCCTGGATGGCGCGGTTGAACTGCGTGTTCGAGTAATTGCGTCCGCCGACCAGCGCCTTCACGTAGCCGGTGCCCGGCTCGATCGTCAGCACCACCCCTTCGAGCGGCGTCGATGACTTGCGGATGTGTGAGAACTTCTTCGTCAGGCCGGCGATGCCGCTATCGAGCGACAGCTCGGCCGAGCGCTGCATGATCGTGTCGAGCGTCGTGAAGATGCGCAGCCCTTCGGTCGTGAGCTGCGTCTCCGGATAGGTCTCGTTGAGCTGCTTGAGCACGAGGTCGACGAAGAACGGCGCGCTGCGGGACGTGCGGGGGAACTTCGTCACTGCCAGCGGCGACGCCACCGTCAGCTCGAACTCCTCCTCGGTCAGCTTTCCCTGCTCCTTCATCAGTTGCAGGACCGTATCGCGGCGCGGCCTGGCGCGCTCCGGGTACTTGAGCGGCGAGAGGACGTTCGGCGAGCGGATCATGCCGGCCAGCGTCGCCGCCTCCCCTGCCGTCATGTAGGTGACCTGCTTGCCGAAATAGACCTGCGAAGCCTGGGCGACGCCGATGATCTGCACCGAGCCGTTCTGGCCGAGGTAGATCTCGTTGAGGTACGCCTCGAGGATCTCTTCCTTCGAATAGCGGGCTTCGAGCAGCAGCGCCATCACCGCTTCCATCGCCTTGCGGCGGAAGGTGCGCTCCGGATTGAGGTAGAGGTTCTTCACGAGCTGCTGCGTCAGCGTCGAGCCGCCCGCCGCGAGCGAGCCCTGGCGGATGTCCGTGACGATGGCGCGGAAGATGCCGCGGAACGAGATCCCTTCGTGGCCGTAGAAGTTGCGGT
>DASWMP010000359.1:0-8123 GCA_036399695.1 Thermoanaerobaculia bacterium
CGCCGAAGCCGCGGTAGGCCTCGCCATCTTCATTTCGCTGTTCCACCACCGGGACACGATCGACGTCGACGAAGCGAATTTGATGCACTGGTAGTAGAGACGAGAGGCGTTGTTGGTTTTTGGTTGCTGGTGCTGGTCCCCACCAACAACCAACAACCGAAAACCAACAACCAAAGAACAGCACTGGCCGCTAACGGCACGAAGGTCGCATTTTGAATGCTCACGATTGGAGCACTCAAAAATGGACAAGACCGAAAAGCTCATTGACTGGGAAGAAAACGAACGGAGCGACCGGAATCGGAACGGGATCGATGATGAGATCGAGCCGCCGATCCCGGATATCTCCGCTGGCTCGGCCAAGCTCGCCGACCGGCTGCAGAACGACGGCCTCGCCGATCTGACCATCACCGGCGGCGATGTCGACGCGCAGTTCGAAGGGGCACAGTTCTCCGGCGACGAGTCGGCGGTCAGCAGCATGACCACCCCCGACCAGAACGTCGTCGAAGAGATCGGCAGCGCGATGGGCATCAGCTACGCGGATGACGAGGAGCTGAAGGTCGGCGAAAAGGAACGGAGCCGGGACATCCGGCGATGGGAGCTCGATCCCGCCTCGTCGGACGACTGGCAGGACCGGAACAGAAACAAAGACGAAGAATAGGCAGACGCGGGTTGACCTCGCGTCTGCTGTAACAGGCAAGCGCCGCAAGCACTTGCCCGGAAGGTAGACGCGAGGACGACGCATCTGTCATGTTGAATTACCTCTGGCTGATCCCACTCATGCCGTTCGCAGGGTTCCTGCTGAACGGCCTCTTCGGTAAACGCGCCGGCAAAGGCTTCGTCACCGCCGCCGCGCTCGCCGGTTCGCTCGCCGCAGCCCTCCTCGGCACGGTCGCCGTTTTCGAATACAACGGCACCTATCACAACGGCGAACGCCACCTGAACACCGTCTACAACTGGTTCAGCTCAGGCGGCATCGGGACGGACATCGCCTTCCAGCTCGATCCCCTCTCGATCATCATGCTGATGGTCGTCACCTGGGTCGGCTTCCTGATCCACCTCTACTCCGTCGGCTACATGCACGACGACGAGGGCTACTGGCGTTACTTCGCCTACCTGAACCTCTTCCTCGCCTCGATGCTGATCCTGATCCTCGGGAGCAGCTACCTCTTCATGTTCGTCGGCTGGGAAGGCGTGGGACTCTGCTCCTACCTGCTGATCGGCTTCTACTACCAGACCGATACGGCACCCGCCGCCGGTAAGAAGGCGTTCATCGTCAACCGCATCGGCGACTTCGGCTTCCTCATCGCCATGTTCCTGATGTTCGCCTACATCGGCAGCGTCGATTACGCGAAGGTCTCGCAGACGGCAGCCGCGGGCGGCCTCCCGGCCTGGCTCCTGCCGGCAATCTGCCTGCTGATGTTCGTCGGCGCCACCGGCAAGTCGGCCCAGATTCCTCTCTTCGTCTGGCTGCCGGACGCCATGGCCGGCCCGACGCCGGTCTCCGCCCTCATCCACGCCGCCACGATGGTCACGGCCGGCGTCTACATGATCGTCCGCTCGAACGTCCTCTTCCGCCTCGCGCCGGAAGCGATGATGGTCGTGGCCATCATCGGCGGGCTGACGGCGCTGTTCGCCGCCACCATCGGCATCCGCCAGTTCGACATCAAGAAAGTCCTGGCCTACTCGACGGTCTCGCAGCTCGGCTTCATGTTCATCGCCGTCGGCGTCGGCGCCTACACCGCGGGCGTCTTCCACCTCGTGACGCACGCCTTCTTCAAGGCCTGTCTCTTCCTCGGCTCCGGCTCGGTCATCCACGCGATGAGCGGCGAACAGGACATCCGGAAGATGGGCGGCCTGAAGGACAAGATCCCCCAGACCTTCCGCACGTTCCAGTGGGCCACGTACGCCATCGCCGGCCTGCCGCTGGCCGCCGCCTTTTTCTCGAAGGACGAGATCCTCGCCTCCGCCTGGGCCACGCCCTACTTTCCGGGCGTCGGCAAGTTCGTCTGGCTGCTCGGGACCCTGGCCGCGTTCTGCACCGCGTACTACATGTATCGCCTCTACTATCTGACGTTCTACGGGAAGTTCCGCGGAACGCACGATCAGGAGCATCACCTTCACGAGTCGCCGGCGTCGATGACGATTCCGCTCTGGATCCTCGGCGCGCTCTCGCTCGTCGGCGGCCTGATGAACATCCCCCACGCGTGGCATGTGCCGGGGAACTCGTGGCTGGCGCACTGGCTGGATCCGCTCATCCCCGAAGTGGCCGGGACGCACCGCATCATCGAGCTGCACGCGACGACGGAGTTCGCCATCGCCGGCCTCTCGGTGCTGATCGCCATCGCCGGCTGGTGGCTGGCCCGTTCGAACTTCAAGGAGCGCGCGCTCGCGGCCGATGAGGCGTTCGAAGCCAAAAGCCCCCGCCTGGCTCGTGCCATCGAGGGCAAGTGGTACGTCGACGAGCTCTATTTCTACGCGATCGTGGAGCCGCTGGCCTGGATCGCCCGCTTCTTCTGGAAGGCGGTCGACGCCATGATCGACGGCATCGCCGCGATGCTCGGATACGTCGTGCGCGGTTTCGGCGACGTCCTCCGCTTCTTCCAGAGCGGCAACGTCCGCAATTACGCGCTGATGTTCTTCGTCGGCGTGATCGTCTTCCTGATCTTTATCGTCTAAGGAATCCGAATGCCGATTCTCAGCATCCTCATCTGGCTGCCCATCGCCGCGGCCGTGCTGCTCACGCTCTTCCCACGGAAGGCCGACAGCGCGATCAAAGGCTGGGGCCTTCTCTGGTCGCTCGTGACCTTCGCGATCTCGCTCGGCCTGCTCGCGGGCTGGAACGACGCGACCGCCGGGTTCCAGTTCGTCGAAGCACGTCAATGGATTCCGCAGTGGGGCATCACGTACAGCCTGGGCATCGACGGCATTTCGCTCTGGCTCGTCCTGCTGACGACGCTGCTGACGCCCGTCGTGATCCTGGCCTCCTGGAACACGATCAAGAAGCACCCGAAGGAGTACCTCATCAGCTTCCTCATCATGGAAGCGGCGATGATCGGCGTGTTCGTGGCGACGGACCTGATCCTCTTCTACGTCTTCTTCGAGCTGACGCTCATCCCGATGTACCTGGTGATCGGCGTCTGGGGCGGCGCGCGCCGCATCTACGCCGCGATCAAGTTCTTCCTCTTCACGATCGCCGGCTCGCTGCTGATGCTCCTGGCCATCATCTATCTCGGCTTCCAGAGCTATCACCAGACGGGCGTGCCGACGTTCTCGATCGTGGAGCTTTACGGGACGTCGCTCACGGCCGCCGCGCAGGGGCTGCTCTTCTTCGCCTTTGCCCTGGCCTTCGCCATCAAGGTGCCGCTCTTCCCGCTGCACACCTGGCTCCCTGACGCTCACGTCGAAGCGCCGACCGGCGGCTCGATCATCCTCGCCGGCGTGATGCTGAAGATGGGAACGTACGGCTTCATCCGGATGGTCCTGCCGTTCTTCCCGGAGGCCAGCGGACGCTGGGCCACGCTGATGATGATCCTCTCGGTCATCGGCATCATCTACGGCGCACTGGTGGCCTGGGTGCAGCCGGACATGAAGAAGCTCGTCGCCTACTCCTCGGTTTCGCACCTCGGTTTCTGCGTCCTCGGCATCTTCGCCATGAACCAGACGGCCATCGAAGGCTCGATCCTGCAGATGGTCAATCACGGCCTCTCCACGGGCGCGCTCTTCCTCCTCGTGGGCGTGGTCTACGAGCGGCGCCACACGCGCCTCCTGGCCGACTACGGCGGCATCGCCAGGACGATGCCGGTGTTCACCGTCTGCTTCATCATCTCGGTGCTGTCGTCCGTCGGCCTGCCCGGCCTGAACGGTTTCGTCGGCGAGTTCCTGATCCTCAGCGGCACGTTCAAGGCCGCCCCCTGGGCCGGCGTGCTCGCCGCCACCGGCGTCATCCTCGCGGCCATTTACCTCCTCTGGCTCGTCCAGAAAGTCTTCTTCGGCCCGATCACGAACGAGGAAAACCGCGAGATCAAAGACATCGCCTGGAACGAGCTCGCCGCCCTCGCCCCGCTCGTGATCCTGATGGTCTGGATCGGCGTCCACCCGAACACGTTCCTCAAGAAGATGGAGCCGTCGGTCCGCCAGCTCGTGGAACGCGTGCAGTTGGACCGGGCGGGGACGACGATGCTGGCGCAGCAGCCGGAGGCGGGCGTTGCCCGTTTCCCGTTGTCCGTTGCCCGTACAGAGCAGGGCCACGCCCGCAGCACAGCGCAGCACGGAAAACGGAAAACGGACAACGGACAACGGCCCGTCCCAACAACGGAAAACGAATTACCGGCCGTGCAGGCCGCACTCGCCGCCCCCGCGGCCGGAGGTAATCGATGACCCTGCAGCCCCTCCTCGAGCCGGGCTGGCTGTACGCCATCCTCCCGGAGCTGATCCTCTGCGGCGGCGGAATGCTGCTGATCCTCATCGACGCTTTCGCTCCCCGCTCGCGTGGCGCGATGGCGCCGCTCGCGCTGATCATGCTCATCGCCACGGCGTGGGCCGAGACGCTCTTCGTCAAAGGGGGCACGTTCTTCGGCGGGACGTACGAGATCAGCGGCATCACGATGATCTTCGACATGACGTTCCTGCTCGCGGCCATGCTGGCGACGCTCTTCGCGCACGAGTACCTCGAGCGGGAGAACCTGCAGGCCGGCGAGTTCTACGCGCTGCTGCTGTGGGGCACGGTCGGCATGATGATGATGGCCAAGGGGCTCGACCTCCTGATCGTCGTCCTCGGCCTGGAGATCCTCTCGGTCTGCATCTTCGTCCTCCTCGGCTTCCATCGCCGCATCCCGGTCTCGAACGAGGCCTCGCTCAAGTACTTCCTCATGGGCGCCTTCGCCACCGGCTTCATTCTTTACGGGACGGCGCTCTTCTACGGCGCCACCGGCTCCACCGGCTTCGCCCGCATGGGCGAGTACTTCCGCACGGCCGACGTGGCCAGTAATCCGCTCCTCACCATCGCCTTCGTCCTGCTGATGGCAGGCTTCGGCTTCAAGCTGGCGCTCGCCCCCTTCCACCCCTGGGCCCCGGACGTCTACCAGGGCGCACCGACGCCCGTCGCCGCCTGGCTCTCCGTCGCCCCGAAAGCGGCCACGCTCATCGCCCTCATCCGCCTCTTCGACGCCATGGGTCCGGCCCTGCCGAAGGTCAATTGGATGAACATGGTCGCGGCGCTGGCGATCCTCTCCATGATCGTCGGCAACGCCGTGGCCATCGTGCAGCGCGACCTCAAGCGGATGCTCGCCTACTCCGGCATCGCTCACGTCGGCTACATGACGATCGCCATGCTCACGGTGCGCGACGATTCCGTCGCCGCCGTCGCGGTCTACGCCGTGACGTACGCGCTGATGAACATCGGCGCCTTCGGCGTGATCTCGATGCTGATGAAGAGTCAGAATGATCCGCAGACACTGGACGACATCGCCGGCCTCGGCTTCCGCCGCCCGTTCTACGGCCTGGCCCTGGCAGTCTGCATGTTCTCGCTGTCCGGCCTGCCGCCGACCGCCGGCTTCATCTCGAAGTTCTACATCTTCAAGACGGCCGTCGAGTCAGGCCACATCGGCGTGGCCGTGGTCGGCATCCTGGCGTCCATCATTTCGGTCTATTACTACCTGCGCGTCGTCTACTACCTCTACATGAAGGAAGCGGTTGCGGGCTACGAGATCGCACCGGCAGGCGGCGTGCTGTCGACCGGCGCGCTCGTCATTTCGATGATCGGCATCCTGGTGATCGGGCTCTTCCCGACGCCGCTCTTCAACGCGGCGGGGGAAGCGGCGCGGGCGCTGTTGCACTAAACCAGGCACACGACCACGACCCATGGCCCGTCCCACCTCGCCCTCGCCGGAACGAGAGCAGATCTCGGAGCTGACGACCGGACGCCTGTCCGTCTATCTCCGCTGCCTCACTTTTCTGGAGTCGCAGGACAAGAAGACGGTCAGCTCACACGAGCTGGCCGAGCGCTTCCACCTCAACTCGGCGCAGATCCGGAAGGACCTCGCCTGCTTCGGTGAGTTCGGTACCCGCGGGGTCGGCTACAACGTGTCGAAGCTGAAGGCGACGCTCGTCCAGACGCTCGGCATCGACCGCACCCGCAATGTCCTGATCGTCGGTGCCGGCAACCTCGGCATGGCCCTCGCCGATTACGAGGGCTTCAACACCAACGGCTTCCACATCGTCGCCCTGCTCGACAGCAACCCGGACAAGGTCGGCCGCCAGTCGCGCGCCGGCATTCCGGTCATGCCGTGGCAGAAGCTGGGGGAGATCGTCCGCCGCAACCACGTCGAGATCGGCATCGTCGCCACACCGGGCGACAGCGCGCAGTCGGTCCACGACGCGCTCTGCGAAGCGGGCGTCCGCGCCGTCCTCAACTTCGCCCCGGTCCAGATGCGCCTCACCACCGGCGTCAAAGTCCGCAGCGTCGACCTCCGTATCAATCTTGAAAGTCTCTCGTTCTACCTGAAGAACGCCGAGGACGGAATCTCACACGAGGAGTAAACCGCGCGTTGTCCGTTGCCCGTTCTCCGTTGTCCGTAAGTACGCGGAGCGGAGCACGGAACACGGACAACCGGCAACGGACAACGTTCTATGACTGCTACGCTCGAGCCCCGCCACGAAGCTCCCCGCTCCGAAACTCTCAACCCGTTCGACATTGCCGTCCGGCAGTTCAACATCGCCGCCGATCATCTCGACCTCGATGCCGGCGTGCGCAAGGTGCTGGCGAACCCGCGCCGCGCGCTCGTCGTCTCGATTCCCGTGCGCATGGACGACGGCCGCATCGAAGTCTTCGAAGGCTACCGCGTCCAGCACAACGTCGCCCGCGGCCCGGCCAAGGGTGGCGTGCGCTATCACCCCGCCGTCACTCTCGATGAAGTGAAAGCGCTGGCGTCCTGGATGACCTGGAAGTGCGCCGTCGTGAACATCCCCTTCGGCGGCGGCAAGGGAGGCGTGATCTGCGATCCCTCGAAGATGTCGCCGGGCGAGCTGGAACGGATGTCCCGCCGCTACTTCAGCGAGATCATCCAGATGGTCGGCCCGGAGAAGGACATCCCCGCTCCCGACGTGAACACGAACCCGCAGGTGATGGCCTGGTTCATGGACACCTACTCCATGACCCTCGGCTACACCGCCCTCGGCGTCGTCACGGGCAAGCCGCTCTCCATCGGCGGCTCGCAGGGCCGCAATGAAGCGACCGCGCGCGGCGTGCTCTTCACGACAATGGAGGCGATGAAACGGCTGAACATGCAGATGGCCGGCGCGACGATCGCGATCCAGGGCTTCGGCAATGTCGGCGGCAACTCGGCAAAGCTGTTCCACGAAGCGGCCGCCAAGGTGATCGCCGTCTCCGACGTTACCGGCGCGATCGCGAACAAGAACGGCCTCGATATCCCGAAGCTCTTCGAATACGTCGGCCGCGAGCGCCGCGTCACCGGCTTCCCCGAAGCCGAGGAGATCTCGAACGAGCAACTCCTGGAGCTGCAGTGCGATGTACTCATCCCCGCCGCCCTCGAGAACCAGATCACGCTGCAGAACGTGGAGCGCGTCAACGCGAAGATCGTCGCCGAGGCGGCCAACGGCCCGACCACGCCGGACGCCGACGTCACGCTCCGCGACCGCGGCATCCTCGTCATCCCGGACGTCCTCTGCAACGCCGGCGGCGTGACGGTGTCGTACTTTGAATGGGTGCAGGGCCTCTACTCGTTCTTCTGGGACGAGCCGATGATCAACCAGCAGCTCGAAAAGATCATGGTCAAGGCCTACAACGACGTCCACGACAGCGCCCAGAAGTACAAGGTGGACCTGCGCACCGGAGCGCAGATCCTCGCGGTAGGACGCGTGGCCGAGGCCAGCGCGATTCGGGGGTTGTTCCCGTAAGGCGCAACGGCATCTCGGAGTGCGGTGGCGAACGCCACCGCTCTGCTACACATGTACTAGAGCGGTGGCGTTCGGAGGGTGTCTCAAAACGGAGCGCACACACTCTGATGGCCTGATTAGAAACCGGCGCCTGCGGGCGCAGACAGACAAGAGTGTCTGTCCCACATTGAATGCCAGCGTGCCCGCGGGTGCCCGATATTCGGCGGAAT
>DASWMP010000360.1:0-4749 GCA_036399695.1 Thermoanaerobaculia bacterium
CCAGAGCGGTGGCCTTCGCCACCGCACTCCAAGATCAGGCGGGTGGCGGGCGCACCGCAATCCGAGACCTTACGCTAACGCCTGAATCGCGCGGATCAGCCTTGCACCGGCGGTGCTGTCTTTCAGCACCAGGCCATTCACTCCCTCACGCAGCTCGGCGCGGTCGCGTTCCGTGAGGTCCCTGGCGGTCAGCACGAGGATCGGGATGCCGGCGGTGCTCTCCTGCTGACGTAGACGCTCGGCCACTTCGAAGCCGCTGAGGCCCGGCATGATCAGGTCGAGGATGATGACGTCGGGCGGGGAGCTTTCGGCGCGGGCCAGGCCTTCGGCGCCGGAGAAGGCTTTCTCCAGCGCGTAGCCCTGCTTCGTCAGCTCCTGCTCCAGCAGGTCGTGGACGGAGACGTCGTCGTCGATGAGCAGCAGTCTCGCGTGGCGTGGCGCCGAGGCGCGGTGGGTGATGTCGGCCAGACGCCGCATCAGCCGCGGCCAGTCGACCGGCTTGACGAAGTAATCCTCGGCGCCGAACGCGAGGCCGAGCTCGCGGTTTTCCACGAGCGAGACGATGATCACCGGGATCGTCGCTGTGGACTCGTCGCGCTTCAGCTCCCGAAGCACGTTCCATCCCTCCATGCCGGGCAGCACGAGGTCGAGCGTGATGGCCACGGGCCGCATCGTGCGGGCGAGGCGCAGCGCTTCCTCCCCCGTCCGCGCGCGCAGCGGTACATAGCCGGCCGACTGCAGATAGGCGCACAAGGTGTCGAAGGCCTCCTCTTCGTCTTCGACGACGAGCACGCGGTTGCCGGGCGGCACGACCACGCCGTCCGGCCCGACGATCGGGCTGGGGATGGTCGCTCCCTGAAAGCGCACCGGAAGCGTGAACGTGAACTCGCTCCCTTCGCCGACGACGCTCTGCACGGCCACGGACCCGCCCTGCAACTCGACGAACTTCTTCACGAGCGAGAGACCGAGTCCCGTACCGCCGTACTGCCGGCTCGTGGCGCTGTCGACCTGCTGGAACTCGCGGAAGATGATCGCCAGATGCTCGGGCGCGATGCCGATGCCGCGGTCGATCACAGCGACGGACACCGACTCCGGCGTGAGGTCGGTGGCCTCGAGGCGGCGGGCGCGGATCGTCACGCTGGAGCCGGGGCGCGAGAACTTCACCGCGTTCGACAGCAGGTTGTAGAGGATCTGCTTGAACTTGGCCTGGTCGGTCTCGATCGTCGTGACGTCCTCGGCGACGTCGGTCGCGAACGTGACGTTGTTCTTCACCGACATGCCGCGCATCACGGCACAGACGCTCTCGATGCCGGCGCGCACCTGGAAGGTCTCGGGCAGCAGCTCCATCTTCCCGGCCTCGACTTTCGACAGGTCGAGCAGGTCGTTGATGATCGACAGCAGGTGCTGTCCCGATTGCAGGATCGACTTGAGGAAGCCGACGTATTTCGGCTCGATGCGGTCCTGCAGCCGTTCGGTGAGGATCTCGGAGAAGCCGATGATGGCGTTCATGGGCGTGCGGAGCTCGTGGCTCATGTTCGCGAGGAAGGTGCTCTTGGCGCGGTTCGCCTCCTCCGCCTGCTGGTTCTTGACCTGCAGCTCGCGAAGGATGCGGGCCTTGGAAATGGCGGAGATGGCGTGCTCGCGGACGCGCGCGAGCTTGTGCAGGTCGGAGCGGCCGAACGCGTCGGCGCTGGTGAAGTTGTCGAAGATGAGGAAGCCTTCGACGCGGCCGCCGAGCCGCACGGCCATGGCCAGCATGGCCTTCGGCACCGGGAGGTGCTTCGTCTTGTCGGCTCCGGCGAGCGGCACGAGGTGCGAGTCGCGGATGAGGTACACGCCTTCCTCGAGCTGCTCGGCGCGCTCGGAGTAACGGCGCATCGCTTCTTCGAACGACAGCGAGACGCCTTTGAAGAGGTCGGCGTCGTAACCCGAGACCGCGGCCACTTCGGTGCGCTGCAGCTCGTGATCGAACTTGAGGAAGACCGCTTTCTCCGCCTGCGGGAAGAGTTTCATCCCCTGCTCGAGGATGGCCTTGAGCACGTTCTCGAGCACGACTTCGCGGTTGATGACTTCCACGATCTTGTCGACGGTCTCGAGCTCCCGCGCCTGCGTGCGGATCTCCTCGGTTCGCGTCATCACGAGGTCTTCGAGCACCCTGTTGCGGCGCTTGAGCTGCGCCATGCGCCACCGCTGCAGCAGCCAGATGGCCACGGCGGCCAGGCAGACGTAGAGCAGCGCCGCCCACCACTGCAGCGCCGGCGGCGGTATCACGGAGAAACGATGCGTCGTCGGCGCGGACCACGGCCCCTCGCCGCTGCGCGCCATCACCTCGAAGGTGTAGCGCTTCGGGAAGAGGAACGCCGGCAGGTTCGTGTAGCGGATCTTCGTGTCGCTCGTCTCGGCCGACCATTCGTCGTCGTAGCCGGCCAGGCGCGTGCGGTAGCGGACGCGCAGCTCGTCGACGAACGTCAGCGCCGCCCAGCCGAAGTTGACGCCGTGCGGCTCGCCGGCGACGGAGCGGAGACGCACGGCCGGCGGCGCCGTCAACGGCTCGCGCAACGCCGGATCGAAGACGGAGAGGCCGCTCGGCGTCGAAAGCCAGAGACGGCCGTCGCGCGACGCGGTCAGCGGCATGTACGCCCACGTCTCGTCGTCCGCGAGCCCTTCGGCCTTGGAGACGCGGGAGAGGACCTGCAAGGTGCGCGGGTCGAGCTCCGCGACGCGCCCGTTGTGCGTGATCCACAGCGTCTTCCCCGAAGCCGACGGCGTCATGCCGACGACGAGCTGGCCGGGGAAGAGGATGCGTTTCTGTGCAGGGATCAGCAGCCCTTCGCTGGTGCCGGCGAAGAGTTTCCCGTCGAACCAGAGCAGGGAGCGGATGCTGTTGGCGCCGCTGGTGGCCGGGACGAATCTTTGTGGCAGGCCGACGGGGGCGACAGGCAGGAGTGCCTGTCCCCCATTGGCTTTCGGTGTCTCGGGGGCAGGCACTTTTGTCTGTCCTGCATTCGGTCTTGGGTTCTGTGGGACAGACACTCTTGTCTGTCCGGTCGCCCCTGCCGGTCCGGGTACACCACGGAAGAGACCATGATCGATGGTGCCGAGCCACACCTCACCGGCATCGTCGACGGCCACGCTCGTCGTGCCGGCTGGGGGCAGGCCCTGGGCCGGGCCGTACACGTGCCATTCGCCGCGGAGCAGGCACGCCGCGCCCCAGTTGCCGGTGAACCAGATGGCGTCGCCGAAGCGGCGCACGTTGTAGGTCGAGTCCCAGGCGTACGACGTCATGACGGCGCGTGTGCCGCCAAACGAGATGGTGTTGCGCGTCGAGCCCTCCAGCAGCGGCGGCTCGCTGCCGCTCATCGAGAGGCAGTTCACCCCCGCGGCGGTGCCGATCCAGAGGCGTCCCTGCGCGTCGAGGCCGAGCGAGTAGACGGAATTGCTGCGCAGGCCGTCGGACACGCGGAGCGTCGTCGACGTGCCGTCCGGCGCGATGGCGGCGAGGCCGCTGCCGGTGCCGACCCAGAGGTACTGCCCGAGGAGCGAATCGCTCGTGCCGGGCGGCAGCGAGGCGAACGTGCTGCGGTCCGGCAGCACCGGCTCGCCGTACGCGAGGAACGCGCGGTAGTCGCGGCGCAGACGCGACGCGCCGCCGTTCTGCGCGAGCCAGACGTTTCCTTCGCGATCCTCGAACAGCGACCAGAGCGTATCGCCGAGGAGGCCGTTCTCGCGGGTGATGCGGGTGGCTACGGGTTGGGCGGTTGGCGGTTGGGCGGTTGGGCGGGAGCTTGCTCGGCGCTGTTCTTCCGCCCAACCGCCCAACTGCCCAACCGCCCAACTACCACCCACGATGCGCACCGCGCCGGTGCCGAGACTGGCGGCCCAGACTTCGCCGTGGCGCGTCTCGAGAAGGGCTACGACGCGCTCGGTGAGATCGTGATTGACGACGCGGGGCACGTCACCGTCGAGCCGCCAGACGGAGCCGTCGATGCTGCCGCCCCAGAGCGCGCCGTCGCGGGCCTGCATGAGCGACATCGCCGCCGAAGCGGGGCGCGGCAGCATGCGCCGCAGCTTGCCGTCGCCGCCGAACTCGGCGAGCGCGCCGTTCATCAGCGCGACGATGACCGTCCCCTCGCGCGTGGCCAGCATGGACGCCGTGGCCACCGGATGCGGCAGCGCGCTCATGTCGATCCCCTGGCTGGTGAGACGCGTCCCCTCGAACCGGTAGCGCACCACCCCGTCCTGCGTGCCGGCCCACACCCAGCCGTCGCGTGTGGCCACGACGCAGTTGCGGCGCATCCGCTCGCGGATCAGTTGCTCGCCGTGCACGTTCGTGACGAAGCGCACCCGGCCATCGCCGACTGGCGCCGCCGAGACGACCAGCCCCGCCTCGGTGCCGAGCCAGAGGTGGTGCGACGCGTCCTCCACGATCTCCCGGACCGTCAGGTCGGTGAGCCCGTCGGACGCCGAGTACGTTTCCATCGAATGGCCGTCGTACCGGGAGACGCCGGAGGAGAAAAAGCCGAGCCAGATGTAGCCGAGGTGATCCTGCGTGATTTTCTGGACGCTGGCGGAAGAGAGCGGCGTCGCCTCGTCGTCCGCGGTGAAGTGCCGGAAGCGGAGCTCCTGCCCTTCCATCCCACCGGACAGAAGAATGGCTAGCGCCAGGAGAACGCGCAACTTGTGGGGCATCGGCTGAGTGTAGCAGTTGCGAGTTGGGGGGGGGGGGGGGGGGGGGGGTGGGGGGGGGGG
>DASWMP010000361.1:0-5013 GCA_036399695.1 Thermoanaerobaculia bacterium
ACGTCGGGTCCTGCGTGGTCATGTCGATCACCGAGCCATACGCCGTCACCCGGCCGCTCCCTGACGTCACCTTCACCGTCACCCGCGCGTTATAAACGCCGTCGCCGAGGCCGAAGCTGGCCAGGGAGAACTGGTAGAACTCGTTCGCCCTCAGGTTCAGCGTCACCGTCGGGCTGACGCGGGAGCCCGGCACCACCACCGTCACGTCGACCGTGGCGGCGTTGCCGCTCGTCTCGGAGACGCCGATGTTCGTGCGGAAGCGCGCCGACTGCTCGAGCTGCAGCACCTGCAACGCCCGATCGGTGCGGCCCACCGACTGGGCCGGCGTCACGCCGGGGATGAACTGGCCGTACGTGCCGTTCGACGTCTGGTTGTACGTGCGGGCGGTGGCGATGATGCTCGTGTCCGCAGGCGTCGAGACGACGATCTGGCCGCCGGCCACCGGGTCGGCGATGCCGTAAAGCGTATTGAGGATGTTGTCGAACGCCTTCATCTCGCCGCCGGCGAGCGTCAGCTCGCGCACGATGGCGGCGGTCGGGTTCTGCTGCGGATAATAGGTGAGCGTGGCCGTGGTCGGCGTCGAGTTGCTGTTGTAGAGGCGGACGTCGCTCTGCCAGTTGGCGAGGCCGTTGTTGATGTACGCCATACCAGGCAACGCGTAGCGCTTCGCCAGGCTGGCGCCGGCGACGACAGGCGTCACGAGCAGCGGATCGTTGGTCTTGTTGTCGACGAGCGAGGCATACGCCGTGACGCGGCCGCCGGCCGAGACCACCTCGACTTCGACGCGGCCGTCGGTCAGCGTCACGCCATTCGCGGCGAGGACCGGCAGTTGGACATGGCCGAACGCCGGCACGGTCTGGGAGACCTGCGTGAGCTGCTGCCCGAGGGCGTTGAAGATGCGGATCAGGAGGTTCGCCTCGGTGCCGGAGCCTTCCACGAAGCCGAAGTTCGTCCGGTAATCGCCCGACTGCGCGATCTGCTGCAGCGAGAGGAGCGCCTGCGCGCCGGTCGACGTGCGGCCGACGAACTGCGCGTACGGGATCGCCGGAATCCACTGGCCGAACGTGCCGGCCGGGGTGACGTTGTACGTGCGGCTCGAGGCGACGGTCGAAAGCTCGGTCGTCGTCGACACGGTCGTATTGAGCGGCCGGATCTCCAGCGCCCCGGTGCCCGCCGTGACGCCGAAGACGCTGGCCAGGATGTCGTCGAGGGCGACGGTGTTACCCGGCTCGATCTCGATCGTCGTGGTGCTGCCGACCGTGCGCCCATCCGAGTTCGACGGCGTGAAGTTGAGCTGGTAGCGGCGGATCTGCGACGCGAGGTTCGTGATGCGCACGTCCGACTCGAACTGCGAGCTGTTCGCGCCCGCCGCGTGAGCCACCGCGGGGATGATCAGCGCGTCGGGCGGCGGCGTGTTCTTGCCGGACGGCGTCACCGGCGTGACGAGGCTGATCGAGACCGGCACCGTCGCCGGGCTGTCGTCGGTCGAGATCGGCCCCTTGGACGAGCCGTACGTGATCTTCACCGTGGCGGTGTTGGTGCCGAGGAGGAGCCGTTCGCGCGTGGCCGTGACGGTGAGTGTGACGCCGTCCGGACCGAGCGTGCCGGTGGAGGGCGTGACCGTGAAGCCCGGCTTGTCGATGGAGGCGGAGAACGTCACCGGCGGGTTGACGCCCGGCAGTTGGATGGTCTGGACGACGTCTCCCTCGGTCCCGAGCTCCGCCGTGACGCCGCGGGTGGCATTCTTCGGGTTGATCGTGATCTTCACAACCTCCGAGTAGGGGCCGCGCTCGTCGTTGCAGGAGCTGATGGCGCGGACGCGGTAATAGAAGGTGACGGGTGCGCCGGTCGCGTCATGGCTGAACGGCGCGATGTTGCCCGTCAGCACTTCGCTCCGGGCGTTGCTGAAGTCGAAGGTGGACGATTCCTGCAGCTCGAAAAGGTCGGCGTTCGGCACCGGCGTCCAGCGCACGGTGTACGTGCTGCCGGAGACGGCCTGGCTGATGACGAAGGCGCGCGGCTCTTCGGGCGTGGCGCAGGCGATCGCAGCCACGATCATCAATTCGCTGTCGCTCGACTGCACGGCCGGGCAGTTCGCGGACGTCACTTCGACCCACCACCGCACGCGGCCAACCGGCACCTCGGCACGATGGCGCGTCTCGGTGGTCGTGGTCAGCAGCGACGGTGTGAGGCCGTCGACTTCGATCCAGAGCCTGTAGCCGGTGGCTCGCGGCACGGCCGTCCAGGCGAATTCGACCGGGGAGGTGACGCGCGCGCCGTTCGGCGGCGTCAGCAGCAGCGGCCTGCGGATGTCGCAGTTCTCCGGCTCGGCGACGCTGAAGACGAACGGTTCGGCGCGCAGCGGTTCGCAGTTCGCAAAGTAGGTGACGACGGTCCACTCGTAGAGACCGGCCGGCAGCTTGCGCGCGAGCGTCGTCTCGGCCGTTTCGCCGAGGTTCGTCTCCGGGCCGCTGTTGCGGCGGACGACGAGGGCGTAGCGGACGGCGCCGGCCACCGGATTCCAGGTGAACGTCACGTCGGGGGCGTGGTCGCTGACGTTGTTGCCCGGGGCGACGAGCGCCGCCGGCGTGGTCGGGCAGTTCGTGCCGCGCGGAACCGTGAAGGTGGAGCGCACCGATTCGGTGGAGGGGCAGCGCTCGAACACCGCCTGCACGAGCCAGATGATGCGGCCCGGCGGGAGGACGCGCGTGAGCGTCGTCTCGTCGGTGACGCCGATGAGCTGCGGCTCGCCGTCGTTCAGCGCCGCGAAAACGCGATAGGAGATGGCCTTCGCCACGGCCGTCCAGGAGAAGGTGACGGGGGAGGTGGCGTTCGCGTTGTTCGCGGGTGTGAGGATCGACGGCTTCTCCTCGGTGCAGGCGTTGGCGTTCCCTTCGACCGTGAACTCCAGGGTGGCCGAAGCGAGCGGCGGGCAGCCGTCGAAGACCGCCTGCACGTACCAGGCGTAGCGGCCCGGCTCGAAGGCGCGCTGCAGCGACGTCGCCTGGGTGACGGCGATGTCTTCGAACGGCTGACCGTTCGTCGAGAGCCAGAGACGGTAGCCGCGTGCGTTGGCCACGGCGTTCCAGCGGAAGGTCACAGCGCTGCCGGCCGCGCCGCTCGGGCCGATCAGTGTGGGCGCGCTGTTCTGGCCGCAGTTCGCGGCCTGCTGCACGGTCAGGAGACGGCGCTCGGAGACGATCGGCGAACAGTCGTCGCCGACCACGGCTTCGACGAACCACTTCGCCGGGCCGCTCGGCAGGTTGATCGTGGCGGTGGTGGCGGTGGTGCGCGCCGCCAGGGAAGGGGAGCCGTCGCCGGTGGCGATCCAGAGGCGATAGGCGTCGGTGCCGCTCACGGCGGACCAGGTGAAGGTGACGGGGGAGCTGACGGCCGCGCCGTTGGCCGGCGTCTCGAGCGTGATGCTGCCGCCCGGGCACTCCTTCGTGACCGCGGAGAAGACCGCAACGTTGCTGCGTACGCCCGGGCAGTTCGCGGCGCGCGCTTCGACCGCCCAGCGGACGGTGCCGGGTGAGACGACGCGGGTGAGAGCCGTATCGGTGGTCTCGCCGACGAAGGCGAGCTCGCCGTTCCCGAAGGCGAGATAGAGGCGGTAGCTGGTGGCGTCCTGCACGCCGTTCCAGCGGAAGTCCACCGGCGACGCGATCTTCGTGGCGCCGTTGGCCGGCGAAACCAGCACGGGCGCGTTCGGGCACGAAGGGCCTTGGGCTTCGACGATGAACGCGGCCCCTTCGGAAAAGGTCGGTTCGCACGGGCCGGGGAAGATGGTCTTCACGGTCCAGCCGTACGTGCCCTGCGGGAAGGTGTCGGTGGCGCTGGTGTCGCCGGAGCTGATGTTCCGCACGACGCCGCTGTTGGTGACGACGATGACCTCGTAGCCGATGGCATTCGGTACGGCGCCCCAGGAGAAGTTGACGACGGCTCCGGGCTGGAACCGCGCCAGCGGCTCAGGCGACAGCAGCGTGGCCCGCTCCTCGGAACAGGCCGGCCCGCTGCTCTCGGTGGTGAACGTGAAGCAGGAGGACGGCTGGTTGCAACCGTTCTTCTTGGCGACGACGCGCCACTGGTAGGACTGCCCTTCCTCGAGCGGCGGCGGGGTGAAGCTCGGCCCGAACGTGGTGGCGATGGGGCCCGTTTGATGGAGGCAGACGCCGGTGCCGGTGCCGAGGTAGATGTCGTATTCATCGGCGCCGACGTCGGACCAGGTGAACGTCGGGACGAGCGGAACTTCGCCCTGGTTGTTCGCCGGTGCATTCAGCACGGGGGTCGAGGGGCAGGCGCCGGCGTGGAACGCCGCGATGGCCGAGGTGCTGTAGCCGAGACCGCAGGCGGCGTAGTTCGTCCGCACGATCCACTCGTACTGCCCGGCGGCCACCGGACCGCCGACGCAGCTCGAATCACCCGGACCGGCAGAGCACTGCTGCACGAGCGTGGGATCGCTGTCCGACTTCATCCAGACTTCGAACCCGAGCCAGTTCGCCGCCGTGGGCGTCGACCAGGTGTACGTGACGGGAGTCCCGACGGGCTGGTTCGGCCCGACGGGGGAGATGGGCTGCGCCCCCTCACTGCCGTTGGGACAGATAGCGAACGCAGAGCCTGCGGCCAGAAGAATCGCAACGATGACGAACGTCACCCGCTTCAACAGATTGTTCATGTGCACCTCGGATTGACGAGCAATGTAAACGATCTGTTTACCCAACGTGGTGATTTCCCGCACGTTCGGGGGACGGGGACCGGAGGGTTCGGTTGACCCCTCTCAGGAAAGGGCACTGGTGCGGAGCGTTGGAGCGCCGGCATCTTGCCGGCCGGTCCGCCGGCTTCCAGCCGGCCGCCAAGCCTTCCATGTGGGACAGACACTCCTGTCTGTCCGGCGCACCCCAAAGCTCCATTTCCAGAGAAGCGCCTGTCCGGATGCCGAAATCGAATCGAAGCAGTTGGGCGGTTGGCAGTTGGCAGTTGGCGGTAGAAAAGGCCCGGGGGCGACAGACAGGA
>DASWMP010000362.1:0-50256 GCA_036399695.1 Thermoanaerobaculia bacterium
GTCCCACCTCCGCGCATGCGCTCGAAGCGCTCCACTGGCGGGCCACGGACTGGCTTCGCGCGCGCGAAGCCGACCGCGGCTCCGCCGCCATCGTCGCTGCCCCCTGCTACCTCGCCCGGCGCGAGCTCCTCGCCGCGATGCCGTCCGACACCGTGGCCGACGACGTCCACGTGGCCTGCCGGGCCATGCTCGCCGGCCAGCGCGTCGGCCACGCCGACGCCACCGTCCTCGAGCTCCGCTCGCCGCGCAGCCTCGGCGCGCTCCTGCGCCACAAATACCGCAAGGCCGACGCCTACCTCCGCGAGATCGTCCGCTTTCTGCCGTCCGCACCGCGCATCGCTTCCCCCATGCGCGCCATCTTCCTCTGGCGCGCCGCGCTCCTCACCCTCGTCCCGCTCCTCGGCACGCTGGCCGGCATCGCCTTCATCCTCGACGGCGCGTTCGAGGCCGGCGTTGCCATCGCCCTGCTGCTCGCGCTCAAGCCCATGCGGCTCGCGGCCGTCCTCGCGGCCGTCTCCGCCGTTGCCCTGCTCACGTATCCCTTCTCCCGCCAGGCCGCATCGTTCCCCAAGATCTCCGAATTCGAGGCTCCATGAAGACCGCCGACAAGCTCCGCATCGGGAGCAAGATCCTCATCTCCAAAGCCACCGGCAAGCCGCGCCCCTTCTTCGTCCAGTACTCGCTGCTCAACGCCTGCAACGCCAAGTGCGTCTACTGCAACTGCCCCGAGCGCGAAGACCCGCGCGCCGGCCTCGAGCAGCACCGCACCGTCCTGGCGGAGTTCGCCCGCCTCGGCGCCGTGCGCATCAAGTTCCTCGGCGGCGAGCCGCTGCTCCACCCGCAATTGGGTGAGCTCGTGAAGATCGCCAGATCCCACGGCATGCGCACGGCCATCGTCACGAATGGCTTTCTCGTTCCCGCGCGCATGGAGCTGATGAAGCAGTTCGACGAGATCGTCATCTCCATCGACGGCAGCGAAGAGGCCCACGACGCGCAGCGCGGCCGCGGCACCTGGAAGAAAGTCATGGCCGCCGTCGAGGCCTGCGCCGCCGCAAAGCTCGACTTCTTCCTCAGCGCCGTCGTCACCCGCAACACCGTCGGCGAAGTCGACTGGCTCATCGAGACCGCGAAGCGCTACGACGTCTCCGTCAACTTCCAGATCCCACAGTTCAACCCCGAGATGTACGGCCCGGGCGCGAAAGAGTGGATGCCCTCCCAGGAGGAGATCCGCAAGCTGATCGGCAAGATCATCACCGCCAAGGAGTCCGGCGCGCCGGTCCTCTTCTCCTCCCGCTCCTACGGCCGCACCCTGCAGTGGGAGGACTACGCCCGCGAGCGCGACGACCGTCCCGGCGAGCCCTCCCCCTGCACCGCCGGCAAGTACTTCCTGCAGATGGAGCCGAACGGCGACATCTACCCCTGCGTCCTGCAGATCGGTACGTTCGTCCCGAAAAACACCTTCCGCGACGGTGTCGAGACCGCCTGGCGCCACGCCTGGTCGCACTCCTGTTTCGACTGCTACAACACCTGGCTGAACGAGAACCGAGGCATCTTCGACCTGCACCCGTCGGTGCTGAAAAACTTCTGGTCGAACTATCTGCGGGCTCGGGCGTAACGGGCCGGGCACAGGCGTTGCTCCTGTTCGCTTCCGTGGAGGAACAAACATGCAACGCAACGTAGCAACGACCCTGGTTGTTTTCCTGATGCTGTTCAGCATGGCTTGCGGCTCGATGAATCGGGTGCTCCCCGAGGAGATGGACGCGAAGGCCATGGAAGCGGACGTCCGCAGCAAGATCGCGACGGCCGTGCCCGAGAAGACCCTGGCCATCGAAGTGACGGTGGATAACCATGCCGTCGTGACGCTGAGCGGCCACGCCGACAGCGCCGAGGATGTTCGCAAGATCGTCGACGCCGCCCAGAGCGTCAGCGGCGTGAAGAGCGTCATCAACAACATCCACGTCGAATAGTCCCCGTTGCACCTTCTCCCGCCCGGGAGAAGGTGCACACCCGCCACGGGGGATTGTCCGTCCTCCACTCCGCGACGCACCCCACGACTCCCGAGTGGAGGACGGACAATCCTGTCCGTCACGCGAAACGGAGGAACGAAGCGTGCCCGCTGAAGCCAAAGCCGCGGCACTATCATGCCGGCCATGGCAGACGACGCAATTCTCTGGGAACGGCTGGACACCCCGGGCCACGACGCCTGTCGCCTCGAGCGACGCGGTTCCGAGTGGCAGTTGTCGGGCACTGCAGCCTTTGCTGCCGGCTCGGTCCCGACGTGCCTGCACTATGCCGTCGCGTGCGACAGCCAATGGCGCACCATCGAAGGTTCCGTCTCGGGCTGGTCGGGGTCGCAGGCCGTCGCCGTGCGGTTCAGGCGGACGTCCGGCGGATCGTGGACGATGAACGACCGCGCAACCGATGCGCTGGCCGACTGCATCGATCTCGATTTCGGCTTCACGCCGGCGACCAACATTCTCCAGTTACGGCGCCTGTCCCTCGGCATCGGCGATCGTGCGGACGTACCGGTAGCCTGGTTCGATCTGGAAGCGGACGGGCTGCAACGGTTGCCGCAGACCTATCACCGCATCTCCGGCCATGCATACGGATATGTTTCGCCGTCGGCCGGATACGCGGCAGAGCTCGAGGTCAACGCTTTCGGATTCGTCCGCATCTATCCAGGCCTCTGGCAACAGGTTCCCTGACGCACCTGCCAGAGGACCGGCGCCGCAGACGAGGCGCCTGCGCGACGCCCCGTCACGATCCTTCTGCAAACGTGGCTCTGCCATTCCGGTACGCTTTCCGCTTGAGACCGTTTCCGAAGTGACTGCGTAAAGGAGTCGAGCATGTTTGGAAACACCCGCGCCTTCAGCGGTTTTTCGGTCGACGATCTGGACAAGGCCCGGAAGTTCTACACGGAGACGCTGGGCCTGAAAGTGGTCGACAACCCGATGGGATTGCTGGAGCTGCACATCGCCGGCGGCATCCCGATCCTCATCTACCCGAAGCCGAACCACGAGCCGGCCACGTTCACGATCCTCAATTTCCCGGTGCCGGACATCGATGCCGCCGTCGACGAGCTGACACGCCGCGGCGTCCGCTTCGAGCAGTACAAGGAGCTGGAGACGGACGAGAAGGGCATCAGCCGCGGAGAGCCGCAGATCGCCTGGTTCAAGGATCCGGCGGGGAACATTCTGTCCGTGATCGGGGAGTAGAGAACCGGACAGACAGGAGTGTCTGTCGCACACAGAGCGATACAAAAGGGGGCGCCGTCTTGCGACGGCGCCCTTTTGCGTCAGTGGGCTGCGTGGGTATGGGCTCCGTCGGTGCCGGTGATGGAGATGTGCGACATCAGGGACGGGCTCCGCTCTCCGCCGTCGTCGACGGCTACGGCCCAGACCATGTAGTGGCCGGGCGGGAGGTTGGGCAGGGTGGCGGTGAACGGGGCCGCGGTGTCGGAGACGACGAGCTGCGGCTTCGAGCCGAAGAACTCCCCTTCCTGGACCCAGAACTCCACCGCCACGACTTTGCCGTTGCGGTCGGCGGCGTCGGCGGAGACGGTGACCGGCAGGCCGGCGGTGAACGAGCCGCCGTCGAGCGGCGCGGTGAGGCGCGCGGCCGGGGGGACGTTCTCGACGACGTTGACGGTGATGTCGGTGCGGCGCGTCTTTTCGCTGTTCAGGGCCACGGCGCGGAGGCGGCGTGCGCCGCCGCCGTTCGCGACCCACTTGAAGGCGAACGGTGCGCGGTCGCTCGTGGCGACGAGCTTGCCGTCGACGAAGAACTGCACGCCTTTGATGGCGCCGTCCGGATCGAGGGCGTCGACCACGACCTGCACTTCCTCACCTGCCTGCAACAGCGCACCGTTGGGCGGGTTGAGGAAGGCCACGCTCGGTGCGGTGTCGCGCGAGACGTTGTTCGCCGTGAGCGAGAGGTCGAACGTGGCGTCGTCGAGCTTCTCGTCCTGATGCACTTCGACGGCGATGACGTTGCGGCCGTCGCGCAGCAGCTCGAGCGGCACCGGCAGCGGGTAGTACGTCTCCTCCGCCACGCCGTTGACCGAGCCGCTGGCGAGCGTACCGTCGCCTGCGTCTGAATCGAGATTCACGCGGTGGATCTCTTTGCCGTTGAGGTAGACGGCGGCGCCGTCATCGCGCTTGAGGTGCAGCAGCAGGTCGCGGTAGATGCCGCGGTCGGCGACGTCGAAGGCGTGACGGTAGTAGCTGGTGATGCGGCGCAGGCGCGGCCCGCCGAGGGTGATGGTCGTCTCCGGATCGTCGTTGACGCCGAATTCGGCGCGGCCGGTACGCCACTTCGAATCGTCGAAGTCGAGCTGCCGCCAGGCCGCATCCGCGGCGGCGGTGTCGAGGTAGCGCCACTCTTCGTCGTTGGCGCCGACGAGCACGAGCTTGCTGAAATCGAGCTCGTAACGCTCGCCGCCGACGATCTCGTTCTCATCCTTCGGCGTCCCGTACTGCACGAGGTCGAACTTCGGGATGAAGCCGGCTTTCGGCACGTACGTCTTGTTCAACTCGAACGCGACGTTGACCGAGTACGTCTCCTCCGGCTGGAGGACGATGCCGTCGATGGCAGCGTCGGCGCCCGCAATCTGCACGCGGCCTCTCTCGGCGTCGATGGGCTTCACGTCGCGCCCTTCGCCACCCGCCTCCTGCCACCGGCGGTACAGCTCGGGGGTGAGGTCGACGTAGACCTGGCCGGTGCCGAAGAAGTCGTCGTCTTCCTTCTCGCGCACGGGCACGAGGCGCAGGCGCGTCTTGATCGCGTCCTTGAAAGGATTGCGGATGAGGATCGACGCCATCTTGAAGGCGCCGGCGAAGGCGTCGACGACCGTGACGTTCTTCCAGACGATGTTGTTGTTCGCCTGGGTGTTGCTGTAGACGCTCGGAACTTCCGGTGTGGTCATGCCGAACGGCGCCGGGACCGCGGTCTCGATGCGCGCGAGCAGACAGAAGTGGCCGGAGTCGGCGAAGCAGGAGAAATTGACCGGCTTCGGCGGGTACCAGGGAATCTGGATGACGACGGCTTGTCCCGGCGCGAGCGGCGGGATGACGAGCGGCGCGAGGTCGTAGATGGGCGGCGAGACGATGGAGGGATTCGTGGCGTTCTTGCTGACGATGTAACCACCCAGACCGGTCCACGGCTCGATGGGCGTGCCGACGCCGTTCCAGGGCGCCATGGCGGTGGTGATGTTCACGTTGCTGGTGAGCGACCCGTAGACCAGCGCGGGGTCGAGACGGGAGACGTTGGCGATGTTGCGCTGCCATTGCGACCAGAGGCGGTCGACGTTGCCGTGCAGCAGGAAGAAGAAAGGATCCTCGGCCGCGCTGGAGACGAACGACATGTTGCCGCTGTTCCCGCCGAGGTAGGTGTGCGAGCCGTTGTGCGGAGTGGTCTCGATGTTCTGGAACCCTGAGTAGGCCGCCGGAGCGAGCACCGTGGCGTCAGCCGTGCCGGGCAGGCCGAAGAAGCCGACGTTGCGGGTCAGCGTCGGAGGATTGAGCGGCGGGTTGAAGGGTGCGCCGACCGCGCCGTTCGCCCCACCCATGAAGGCGGGGGTGAAGTAGTTCAGCGCGCCGCCTGTACCGGTCGTGGTCCAGTCCCAGTAGAGGAGCTTGAGCGTCGGCTCGTACTCCTGCAGCAGCGCCTCGTAGCGATTGACGTACTCGCGGTGCCACGGCAGGAAGGCAGGGGTGGCGTGGCGGTTCGACGGACCGAACTGGTGCACTTCGTCCTGCTTGTGCCAGTAGCTGGTGGGGCCGAAGAAGAAGGCCGGCTGGGTACCGATGGCGATGATGGCGTCGCGATAGGTGTCGCGCTCGGTCACGGTCGCGGTCGCGGCGTTCTTGCGCGGCTTCGTGACTTCCATGCCGAAGAGCCGCGTCGTGCCGCAGGTGTTGTCCTTGTAGTCGACCCACTGCGTCGGCCAGCTCAGCCCCGTCGACGCCTTGGCGAAGTAGAGGCGAAGCCGCTCGCCGCCGGTCGACGTGGAGGTGCCGCGGTTCCGGACGCGCACGTAGACGTAGTTCGGAACGCTGAACTTCGGATCGCGGTACTCCGGATCCTCATGCGCCGCCGGGATCCAGGTCGGCGTGAGCTCGGGGAAGGGATAGGGCTGGTACGCCGGATCGGGCGAGGTCCGCACCCAGATGTCTTCCGTGACCCACATGGGCCCACTGTCCGGGTTGGGCTCCGCGCCGTTGTCGACGGGTGTGTCCTTCATGTAGAGGTCGGGTTGAGCGAAGACGAGGAGAGGAAACGAGAGAGCTGCAACGAGAACCAGGAACCGGATCCTATGCCGCATGGAAATTCCTCCTGAAAGGCGGATGACCGCCCCGTGCGCGAAGAGGAGGACCGGCAGAAGAGGGAATCCCTACCGGGGTGAAAGAGATGACACTAATCAGGGGCAGGGATCGGGGCTCGGGGCTCGGGGCCCGGTGGGGGGCGGGTGGGAGGGTTGGGGGGATGTTTGGGGATGCGTGGGGGAAGCCCGCCTCGGCGGCCGGCAGCGGTGTAGCCCTGGGCGCAAGTTTTAGATGTGGGACAGACACTCTTGTCTGTCCCGTGCACCCGAACGGCCGCTTGTCTGGAGGAATGGACCTCGGGGTGGGCCGGACAGACAGGAGTGTCTGTCCCACATGAGGCAAACCTTCAAGTCAACTCCAGTGGGGCGCAAGCCCGGGGTCTCCGGCCGGTCGCCAGTCGGAGCCGGCTCGATCGACGGAACGCGCGAGCAACCCCGGGGTTGCTCGCCGGCGCTACACCGCTGCCGCCCGCGGAGCCCCCTCCCTTACCCCTTCATCTTCTGCAGCACGTGGCGCGTCATGCCTGACGCCAGTTCGTGCTCGCCCATGAAGATCTCCCCTACGTGGTCTTTGCGGAGGAGCTCCGCTTCTTCTTCGCTGTGGGTGCGGACGACGATTTCGATCTTCGGGTTGAGGCGGCGGGCGAGGTCGACCATGCGGCGGACGTGCACGGTGTCGGGCGTGGCGATGACGAGCATGGCGGCGCGGGCTACGTGGGCCTGGGCCAGGACCATGGCTTCGGAGGCATCGCCCGAGACGGCGTGGTGGCCGCGGTTGCGGAGCTCTTCGACGAGCTCGCGGTTCTGCTCGGCCACGACGAAGGGCACGCCTTCGCGGACCAGCGCCGCGGCGATGCGGCGTCCGACGCGGCCGTAGCCGATGAGCACGACCTGGCCGGTGAGCTGGGACTGGTCGACGGTCATCGGCAGCTCGGCGAGCGGGTCGTCGCTGCGCTCGAGTTTCTGGGCGAGCGGCGATCTCGCGCGGATCCAGCGCTGCGCCGGCTCGATGGCGGCGAAGACGACCGGGTTGAGGGCGATGGAGATGAGTGCGCCGGCGAGGATGAGGCTCTGTCCCTCTTCGGGCAGCAGTTTGAAGGAGACGCCGAGGCTCGCCAGGATGAAGGAGAACTCGCCGATCTGGGCGAGGCTGGCCGCGACCGTCAAGGCGGTGTTCAGCGGGTAACGGAACGCCAGCACGAGCGCGAACGCGGCGATCGTCTTGCCGATGATGATGATGGCCACGACGGCCAGCACCGCCAGCGGCTCGCGGATCAGCACCATCGGATCGAACAGCATGCCGACGGAGACGAAGAACAACACCGAGAATGCGTCTCGCAGCGGCAGCGACTCCTCGGCGGCGCGGTGGCTGAGGTCCGACTCGCGCATCATCATCCCGGCGAAGAAGGCGCCGAGAGCGAAGGAGACGCCGAAGAGCGCCGCGGCGCCGTAGGCCACGCCCACCGCCGCGGCAATGACGCAGAGCGTGAAGAGCTCGCGGGAGCCGGTCTTGGCGACGAGCCAGAGCACGCGCGGGAAGAACTTCTTGCCGGCCACGAGCATCAGCACGACGAACGCACCCACTTTGGCGAACGTGATGCCGAGCGTCAGGGCGATGCCGTGCCGCGGTGTGGCGTGGCCGGCGTCGCCGCCCAGGATCGCGGCCACGGGCGGCAGGAGCACTAGGACCAGGACCATGACGAGGTCCTCGACGACGAGCCAGCCGACGGCGACCCGTCCGTTGAAGGAGTCGAGCACCCCGCGCGCTTCGAGGGCGCGCAGCAGGACGACGGTGCTGGCGACCGAGAGGGCCAGGCCGAACACCAGGCCACCGCCGAGTGACCAGCCCCACAGCATCGCCGTCACAAGACCGAGGACCGTGGCCACGATGATCTGCACGACTGCACCCGGCACGGCGATCTTGCGGACGGCCATGAGGTCATCGAGCGAGAAGTGCAGGCCGACGCCGAACATCAGCAGCATCACGCCGATCTCGGCGAGCTGTCCGGCCAGCGCCACGTCCGCCACGAAACCGCGTGTGTGCGGCCCGATGATGATTCCGGCCAGCAGATATCCGACGAGCGGCGGAAGCTTCAGCCGGACGGCGATGAATCCTGCGATCATCGCAAGGCCGAGGCCGGCAGCAATCGTCGAGATGAGATTCACGTCGTGTGGCATCGCGCCGCCTTTTATCACGTGGTATAGATGCCCCGCTTTTCCGGAGGCAGGTTGATCCAGAACCTCATCGAAAGAATCACCGGGCTGCTGCTGCGACGGCCGCGCGCGATCCTCATGGTCGCGTTGATCATCGTCGTCATCTCAGGGCTCATTGCCACGCAGCTCCGGCTCGACCCCGACGTCCTGAACCTGATCCCGGACAACAACCGGGAGGTCAACGAGTTCCGCTCCATCCTCAAGGAGACCGGCACACTCGATTTTCACGTGGTGGTGCTGCAGTTTCCCAAAGGTGCGGACCCGGCCGCGTACGGTTCGCTGATCGACGACATCGGCACGCGCCTGCGCGCCTCGAAGAACATCGAGAACGTGACGTGGAGCATCCCCGACCCGATGACGCTGGTCGACAAGGTGCTGCCCTACTCGATGCTGGTGCTCACGCCGCCGCAGCTCGAGACGGTGGCGGGGAAGTTGTCGGACGGGCAGATCCGCGCCGCGGTCGAGCGCAACAAGGCGATGCTGCAGACGCCGCAGTCGTCGATGCTCAAGCAGGTCGTGCGCGTCGATCCCTTCAACCTGCTGCCGATCTACCTCGACAAGGTGAAGCGCGCCGGCGGCGGGCTGAAGGTCGACTTCTCGACCGGCTACTACGTGTCGGCGGACCGGACCTCGGCCATCATCGTGGCGCGTCCGCGGCATGCGGCGCAGGACCTGCCGTTCAGCCGCGCGGTGATGGAGGAGACGCAGGCCATCACGGCCACGGCGCTGGGCAGCTTCCGCAAGGCCAACCCGGAGATCGCGCCACCGGAGCTCGGCTACACGGGCGGCTACGCCATCGCGGCGGCGGACGAGAAGATCATCCGCTGGGACATGACGGTGAACAGCATCACGTCGATACTGGGCGTGCTGCTGATCTATCTGTACGCCTATCGCCGTCCTTCCGCGCTGCTGTACGCGGCGGTGCCGATGACGGCGGCGATCATCATCACGTTCGCCATCGGCGTGCTGGCCTTCGGCACGCTGTCGGCGGCGAGCACCGGCTTCGCGGCGCTGCTGGCGGGCCTGGGCGTCGACTTCATGACGGTGCTGTACGAGCGCTACGTCGACGAGCGGAACCGCGGCGCGAAGCTGGCCGACGCGGTGCACACGCTGATGCGCCACGGGCTGCCGGGCGTGATCGTCGGCGCCCTGACGACGGCGGCGACGTTCTACGCCTTCCTGGCCACCGACTTCCGCGGGATGACGGAGCTCGGGTTCCTCACCGGCAGCGGCATCATGGTGTTTCTCCTCTGCGTCATCTTCGTGCTGCCGGCGCTGCTGATCATCGTGGAGCGGCGGCGCGAGGGGAAACGGAAGCTGAGCGTGCACGCCTTCGGCTCCGGCGCGATCGTCCGCGTCAGCCTGGCCCGGCCGCGCACGGTGCTGATCGCCTGGGTCATCGTCGTGATCGTCGGCGGCATCGCGGCGACGCGCATCCGCTTCAGCGACAGCCTGCAGAACCTCCGCTCGAAAGGGAACGAGGGGATCCGCCTGCAGGAGGTGGTGACGAAGAAGTTCGGGCAATCGTTCGAGTTCATGATGTACGCGGTGCGCGGCGCCACGGCGTCGGAAGCGATCGCCAAAACGGAGCAGGCCGTGCCCGACCTGGAGGCCATCGCCCGCAAGGGGGTGATCGGCTCGTATCAGGACATCACCACGTTCCTGCCCGGCGAAACGCAGCAGCGGCAGGTCATCGCCCGGCTGCAAGCGGGCCAGGAGGGGGAGTTCTCGTTCGAGCGGATCGAGCGGACGTTCCGCGAGGCGCTCGTGCAGAACGGCTTCCGCCCCGATGCGTACGACGACGTGCTGCCGCTGTACGCGCAGGCACTCCGGCAGCGCGAGCCGTTGACCATCCCGACGCTGGAGCGGCTCGGCCTCGCCGAGTCGGTGCAGCGCTTCGTGAAGAAGACGCCGCAGGGCTACATGTCGATCGTTTACGTCTACCCGACGACCGGCATCTGGCCGCGCTTCCTGCCGGACGAGCTGCAGGAGTTCCGCAAGCGCCACCCCGAGGGGGCGTTGACGGGCGTGAACCTGGTGTCGCAGACGCTGCGCAACATCACGCGCAACGACGCCATCCGGGCCAGCCTCGTCGGGCTGGTGCTGACGTTCGGCCTTCTGTGGATCGGCTTCCGCTCCTTCTCCCGCGCCTGCCTCGTGTTCCTGCCGTTCGTGGCGGGACTGATCTGTATGCTGGGGTTCATGGCCACGTTCAACCTCGAGTTCAACTTCATGAATATTTTCGTGGGCTTGATGCTGGTCGGCACGGCCACGGATTACGCCGTGTACATGATCCAGCGCTACGACGAGTCCCCCGAGGACTTCCCGGAGAACTCGATGGAGACCGGCCGTGCCGTCGTGCTGGCGGCGCTCATGTCGATCGTCGGCTTCGCGTCGTTCGCCATCTCACACTACCCGGGCGTGCGCTCGATCGGCGTGGCGGCAGTAGTGGGGATTACGCTGAGCTGCCTGGCCTCGATCACCCTGTTGCCCGCGCTGCTGGCAACCGGAAAGTTCCGCCATCACAAAGCGTCGATGCTCGGAGAGCCGGAGCCGGAGGGGGAATGAGGGAGGATTGAGGAAGGGCGGATTGAGGATTGAGGATTGAGGATTGAGGAAGCTTCGCTGAATGCACAGTGCCCGCGCCGCGGAGCAATCCTCAATCCGCAATCCTCAATCCTCAATTCTCAATTCTCAATTCTCAATCCTCAATCCCGTTTCACTCCACCCACGGTCTCGCCTGTTTCACGATCAAGCCGCCGCCCGCGGCGATCTTGAACTCGATGTCCATGGCGAAGGCCGGGTCCTGTTGCTTGCCGTAGACCACGCGAAAGTGGGATTGGATCTGCTCCATGACTTCGGTGAGCGCTTCGATCTGCTCGTTCGTGAGCACGTTCTTCCCGTTCGTCAGCGATGAGTGGCGGATGTACTGGGTC
This sequence comes from Thermoanaerobaculia bacterium, assembly GCA_036399695.1. Taxonomy (GTDB): domain Bacteria; phylum Acidobacteriota; class Thermoanaerobaculia; order Gp7-AA8; family Gp7-AA8; genus DASVEE01. Next base: position 11,473 of record DASWMP010000362.1, read on the forward strand.
TCGTATTCGCCCTGCTCGCCGATCGCGGAGATGAGGAACTCGTCCGGGATGGCGCCCCCTTCGGGGTTGGTGACGAGCTCCTCACCGACCTGCACGTTCACGTAGAAGCCGGGGAAGTTCGGGTCGTAGGGGTTCTTGGTGACGGCGACGCCGTTGGCCCCTTCGTCGTCGAAGTTCGGGTGGACCAGGACGGCCATGGCGGTGGCGAAGTGGTTGATCCGGTAGAACTCGCGCTCCTCGTAAGCGCGGAAGTTCCAGAGGCTGGCCCACACCTGGCGGATGGTCTTGTCGATCTTCCCTTCGTCCGGGCGATGGGTGAAGGAGTCGTAGAGACCGGCGCCGCTGAAGCCCTCGAGGTCTTCGTTGTTCGTGCTGGAGCGGCAGCGGAGCGGCGTCTCGTCGGGAAACATCTGCTGCATCGCGCGCAGCTTCTTCGCGAGGGCGCCGGGGATCTTCTCGTCCTCGATCCTCTCGCGGAACTTCTCGAGTGCTGCCTCCCGCTTCGCCGGATCGGCGGCGAACGACTTCTTGCCCATCATCTTCCTGGCCTTGTCGTAGAGCCCCGTCTCGGTCATGAACGTGTCGTAGTAGCTGAGCGGCACGGCGTAGCCGTCGGGGACGACGTTGCGCGGGAGGAAGCGCCGCAGCTCGCCCACGTTCGCCGCTTTCGCACCGTACCCCTTCACGTCGGCGTGCGTGAGGCCGTCGAGGCCGCGGATCTGCGTCACCGTCAGGTCGCGCGGGGGCGTCTGCGGCAGCTTCGGACGGACGCGCTCGAGGAAAGCGTCGGCGTCCGCCTGCGTCGCTTCGTCCAGGTTGAAGTCGTCGGGCGTGACCTTGTAGTGCACGACCTTGCCGATGAGCGGTTTGACCCGTTCGTCCGTGGAGGCGTTCTTCACGTAGGCGTTCGGCGTGTCGTTCTGCTTCGCCTTGAGGTTGACGTGCGAGAGCGGCGTCTGCGGCATCTCGGTGATGACGCCGGCGACGTGGCTCAGGTCATTCGGCAGCGTCTTGAAGATGACGACGTCGCGCACGGTGGGGGGGCGTTCGTTCGGACGCGCCCCTTCGATGACGCGCAGCAGGCCGTAGCCCTCGCCGAGGTTCAGGGGGCTGTAGGTGATGCTGCCGAAGAGGTCCTGCGTGTCGATGGTGCGCACGCCGAGCGACGCGAGTTGCTCCTTCTGCGCGACGGCGAGCGCCTGCTGCGTTTCGCCGGCCGGTTGATAGGCCACGAGCGTCGCGGCGAACGGCAGTCCGGCGCGCACGGCGTTGAAGGCGAGCGAGACATGGTTGGCGTTCACCGGATCGGTGGGCCAGAACTCGAGAGCGTAGAGCCCCTTGGTGCCGTCGGGAGCGAGATAATCGTCGAAGGCCAGGAGCGTCGCGGCGATGTTCTTCCGGGCGTCGCGAAAGTAGGTCTCCTGGTTGAACTGGCCCCGCCGGATGCGCATGCCGAGCCCCTTCGTCGCGAAGTCGAAGTGAAAGACGAAGGTGTTGGTGTTGATGAAGTAGAGCACCGGCGCGGCCGTATCGACCCCGGTCATCAGCAGCTTCACTTCACGCGTACCGAGGGCCCCGGGGACGTCGTCCCGGCGGGCGAGAAACTCGAAGGCTTCGCGATTCGCGACGGACGTCGCGCCGGCGGAGAGGGGAATGTCGATGGCCATGTGCCGTAAATATGGTGCTTCGGCGGCACGAAAGCCATGGGGGAGGGGCGATTTCCGATCGCTGCCCGCGCGGGTCGCGAGCTTGGACGGCGGGATGTTGGGGGCCGACCCGCCTGCCGCCTGGTGATTCAGAGGGCGCGGCACCTGACTGAGAGAGAGTCGGCGTGCTACAGGAGGGCTTCACCGAGGGCGGCTGGTTCGCGGCCCCCAACGTCCGCTCCCAGGCTGCGGCAGCGGCGCCTCGCGATCAACGGACAATATTTCAGGTGCCGGTCTCCTCTGGATGTCTAGTTTGTTCCTTCGCCCGCACTCCTTCTGCCGGGGAATGGTCCCCGAGATGGAAGGACCAAGAAGGAGACGACATGAAGGTCAGGATGCAGAAGCGCGCCGGGGCCGCGGCCGCCGTGGCGACGATGGTTCTCGTTCTTTCTGCTCAGCCGGCAATCGCGAAACCGGCGGGCAAAGAGATGCGGCAGCAGGAGGACGCGGCGGTGAGCCGCGCGGATACCTCCAACCTCCAACGATTCCGCCAGATCGTCCGTCTCGGGCGATCGCTCGTGACGCGGATCCACGAGATCGTGACGATCCCCCCGGGCTCGCCGAACGGCTGAAGGCCCGTACCAGTCGTAATACCAGGAGCGACGGAGGGTAGGAAAGTCTCCCCCTCTGTCACTCCTATTGTGGATGGAAGAGCACGGCCCGGACGCGCGCCACTTTTCAGTGTCTGAATCACGAGAGCGAAAAGCGGCGACATTTCACCGCGTGCTGTCGCTGTACGTTCGGGACTGCTGGGACGCGAGAACACCTGTGCGTGCGTCTGAGCTGGCGCAGCTCCTCGACCTGAGCCTTCCCTATCTCAGTCAGCGCTGCCGTGAGCTCGTGGGCGTCAATCTCAGTCGCGCCCTGAAGCGTCAGCAGGTGCGCTATGCGGCGAAGCTCCTCAGAGAAACCGGGTTGAATAATGCGGAGATCGCAGAAGCCGCCGGGTTCGGAACGGAGAAGACCCTCTTCCGTGTGTTCGGCATGCTATGCGGCACGACGCCGCAGGCGTACCGCAGACACATGAAAAAATGACAGTGGACGAGTCCTTCGTCCCTCGGTATCGTGCCCTCATCATTACATCCGGACATCCTGCTGTGTGGCGCCTAAAAGTTCCGTGTCGAGCCGGCACGACACGCCGTAATGGCGCCAGGCCATCAGACGAGATTCGATGTGGTGCTGCGTCTCGGCCGCTGCAGCCGAGGAGTGAAGCGGACGCGTCATGTCCGTGAGGGCGCTGTGAACGCCAGTACGCGGCGAAGTTCTGGCAGCGTCAGGAGAGGCGAAATGAACGACTCGCTACCTGTGCGGATGCTGCGGGCGCACCAGTATCTCAGGGTTGCCGGCGCCTTCCCCCTCTGGCCGCCGCTCGCGCTGCTGGCCATCGCCGCCTATGGCTGGTTCGTCATGCACAACGGAGGTGAAGCACGCGATGCACTTTTCATGGCTTCGATGATCGTGCCCTTCGCAGCGGGAACCGGCTTACTGTCTCTCGGTAAGGCCGGGCGGCTGGATCTGCTGTTCGGAACCGGCATCGGCCGTCTCGACATCTGGAGCGCTGCTGCGTTGCGGTCGGTCCTGCTGCCGATCACGGTCGTCGCCGCGGCCGTTCCGCTATTCATTGAGGGGGCGACGCCCCGCACGCCTCTGCTGGCGTTCGTCTCGCTTTTCATTCCGGCGGCTGTCTGCTTTGCCGCCGGGATCGTCCAGCCACGCTACGCACTTGCCGTGATCTGGTTCGCCGTACGGGTGATCTTCGTCATGAGCAGCGCGGGCCGTTCGATCTTCCTGCGCATCGTGCAGCCGGGACCGGGCGCCCGGACGAGTACGATCGAAGCCCTGATGGCTGTCTTCGCCGTGCCCGAACTGGTCATGCTCTACCGTCTACCGGCGGTCGCGGTGATCGCGGCCGTGACGCTGGCGCTCGTCGTCCTCGCAACTTCAGCGTTTCTCATCGAGCGAGCGGACTTCGGAGGGCATCGAAGCGCATGACGACAGTCGTCGAGGAGCTGAGGATCGAGGGCGTGAGCAAGTCGTACGGCAGCACGGCTGTGCTGTCGGCGCTGACCGCGACGTTCCGTGGCGGCCGCATCGGGGCGCTCGTCGGCCCGAATGGCGCAGGCAAAACCACGCTGCTCCGGATCGCGGCCGGGTTACAACGCGCGGAGTCCGGAACCGTGCGGAGCCAGCGGCCGATCCTTTATTACGGAGGGTTCGACACGCTGCCGGTTCGCGGCACGGAGAACGTTTTGCGCAAGGCGCTCGGCCTGCCGCACCGGACGGGTGGCGAGCAAAAGCTCAAAACGCTTTCGCGCGGACAACTGCACTCCGTGGGCTTGAGAGCGGCGATCGACCTGCGGCCTCCGGTGCTGCTCCTCGACGAGCCCTGGACCGCGCTCGAACCGGATGCACGCGAGGAACTGAACCAGACGCTCACTCGTCTCGCGGGAGCCGGACATCTCGTCTTGTGCTCGACGCACGACCTGGACGAAGTGGCGCGAATCGTCGACGACATCCTCTTTCTGAAGAAGTCGGCGGCGCCGGTCTGGCGTGCCCGTGAGGAGCAGGATTCGGCGCGCTTCGATCGTGACGAGTTGTTGCGGCTGTACCGCGGTGAGGAGCATCGATGAAACTGCCGATCCTCCGTTCGGTCGTCGGTGGTGCGCTGTTGTGCGTCGCCGCGTCGAGCGGCGCGCAATCCCTTCCGGTTCCCGCCGCCGCACCACCGGAGGTGATCGCGAAATGGAGTGCGTTCGACGGGCTCCCCGTGCTGCTGGCGACCGCCGAACGCGGTCCGGCCGCTGACTTTGGCAACGGCGACCCGGCCGAGATTCTGCGAATCGACCTGTTCGAGTGGAAAAGCTCGGAATGGCACTGGCAACAGGCCTATCTCTCCACCGCCTCGGCGCCGCTAGGCCGCCCTGTCGGCGCAGGCCGTTTTGCGGTGCTGGCGCGGCGTCGCAGCGACAAGCACGAATACTGGTGGGCGGAGGCGGAGCCGTCGCAGGAACGGCTCCGTTTCGTGCGACTGCGCTCGATCGAAGTCGCCGGTCCGGCCTCGCCGTTTACGGTTTCCCTGTTCACGGACGGCACGGCAGAGGCTCGGATTGTCGAGACCCGCACCCGCACGGCAACCCTCTCGTTCGTGCCGCTGGACGACGTCGTCGTGTGTGCAACAGCGACCGGACGCAGCCAATGCGTGGTGGCCGGTGCCGGGACCTATCGCGTGGAGCTCCGGAGCAAGCCCGGCGAAGACGCAAGGGTGATTGCGGTCGAACATGCACGTGATGCGGCGGTCGGCCTCAAGGAGCGGGGATTCTCGGTATTGCGCCCCAAAGTGGTGGAGCTCGAGACGGCTCGGACCGCGGGTCTGATCGTGCTGACGATGCCGGATTCGCCGGACTCTGTCGTCGACGTGCAACCCAAAGGATGCGCGGTGACCAGGTTCCGTGTCGCATCCTTGCCGTCACCGCCGTCACTCACTGTCCTTCCGCCCTGCGCCGCGCCGGGGATCGCGATTCGGCCCGAGTTGAAAGGCTTCGAAGGCAGCGTCGAGGCCGGGTCTCTACTCGTTGCCATGTCGCCTGACTCCCCCACGATTGCCCTCGAGAGCGCGGAAGTGCAAGCGTCCGGCACCGCCGAGCTCAAAATGCTCGCTCCTGGGGATTACGTGCTGAAGCTGCTGTCCGCGCTCTCCGGCGGTGAAACAGTGCGGGCGTCCATCGTCAGCAGCGACACCGCTACCGTGTCCTTCACGACAGGGCCGCTGGTCAAGGGGAAGCTCAGGATGAGCGCCGGTGGAGCGGCGGAGAGTACGGCCGAGGTTCAGGCGATACGCGCGGCCGATGTGGGCGCGGTCCCTGGCGATTCACCGGACATCGCGGACTGGGTTCGTCGCGGCGTGCTGTTTCCCGACGGACGATTCGCCATCGCGATCATCGTTCCCGGTCCGTACACACTGCATGCACGTTGGGGCCGTGGGATCGGCAGCCGGTCCTTCGAAATGAAAGACCCGCCAGCAACGCTCGATCTTGGAGACGTAGTTCTCGAGCAGGCACCCACGGTCCGTGGCTCGGTGCTGAACTGCGCTGGAGGTGAGTTGCGTCTCATCCCGCTGCCCGACGTCACCAAGCCGCTGCGCTTGAGCGCCGCACAATTACAACGTATCCCGATCGACGGTGGAACGCGCTTTTTCGCGGAGGCCGTCACGCCCGGTGAGTGGTTAGTGACGGCGAATTGCGCCGGAAGCCGGATGGATGTACGTCCGAACCGGATCGCGATCCGTGAAGGGCAGGACTCGATCATCGACTTTCGCCCGGCACAAGAGAACGAGGAGCGCCAGTGAACGAACACAGCTCACGGCCGGCCACCTCGCCGTCACAGACGACTGGCGCGTCCGCGCGGGCGGACGCCGGGGTGGACGGCCTGGCGACATTGATGCTGGCCATCGCGGTCGGCAAGTACCGGGTGCCGCGTGCCGATGCGGAGTCGCTCGTGCAGGATGTGTTCGCGACGTATCTGGTCCAGCAGGACGAGGTCCGCGCTCCCCGTGCGTACCTGATCGGAGGGATCTGCCAGGCGAGCCGCGCGTACTGGAGAAAACGTGAGGCTTCTGAACGGCTGTTTGTTCCGCTGGACGTCCAGCTCGCGGCCGATCCTCTGGTGCCCCGACGCAGTGTCGAGGAGCAGGTGAGCGACCGGCTCGCGCTCGCTGCCACACTCACGAAGTTGAATGCACGGTGCCGCCACGTCCTGCGGATGTTCTTCATTGAGGGCTTCTCGGCCACGGAAATCGGGACGTCGCTGGAGACGACGCAGGCATACGCCTTCCGTCTGGTCCACATCTGCCGGGACAAAGCGCGGCGGATCTACATCCAACTGTCTTCGGGGGCGCGTCATGAAGCATCCAAGCGATGACCAGCTCGCCGCCTATGAGGCAGGTAACGGCGATTGCACGGATGATCCGATAGGGATGCACCTCAGGGTGTGCGCAGATTGCGCGGCCATCGTCGACTTTCAGCACGGCCTCCGTCACGCCGACGTGTGGGACCTCGTTGCGATATTGGAGCGCGAGCCTGAGTTGCCGCAGATCGCGGCGATGAAGGTCCAGGTATCGGACGAGGATGCGGCCGCGGAATCGCTGCTCGCTCCCGTTCTGAAGAACACCCTGCGCTTCGTGTATGCCGACATCACGAATAAGGATCAGTTCTACAACGGCGGCGTGGTGCGCCGCCTGTGCGCCACGGCCATGGAGATGCTGGAGCGCCAGCCACTTCATGCGCTGGAATTCGCGGTCGCTGCCGCGACCATCGCCGACGCATTGCCGGACGATTACTATCCGAGCCGTGCCGTCTTTGGCTTGAGAGGAAGGGCGTGGAAAGCGCGCGCCAACGCCCTGCGGTACCTGAACCGGTACGGTGAGGCGCTGGCCGCCCTCGACGAGGCTGAGCGCCGTTTCAAAGAGATCACGATCAACGAGTTGGAGATCGCGACCGTACGTTATGTACGTGCCAGCGTGCTCGCCAGCGGTCACAGGTTTACCGAGGCGCTGGTCGAGGTGCGTGGAGCGGCGGACGTCTTCAGGAGCTACGAAAACGAGCAACGCGAAGTCGACGCAAAGATGCTCGAAGGGACGATTCACTACTTTTCGGAGAACTACGGCGAGGCGCGAGCCATCTTCGAAACCATCCTCGCCTACGCCAACGTCCGCGAGAACAGGTTGCTGGAAGCCCGGGCCCGGCACAACCTCGCGCTGGCCGCGATCGGCGAGGAGGATTTCAAATCAGCGCGTACCGGGCTCGTACAGGCGCAGGAGTGTTACGCCGAGCTGGGGCTTCATACGGAACACCTTCGCGTCACCTGGGCACTGGGCCGGATCGAACGTGAAGAAGGCAACACCGCGCGTGCAAAGGCAGACTTCGAAAAGGCACGCCAAGGATTCGAGCAACTGTCGATGCTGGTCGACGCAGCGCTGGTCGAGCTGGACTACATCGGCTTACTGCTAGGCGATCACAACGTGCGCGATATCCGCGCCCGGTCCGAGCGGCTGGTCCGCGTCTTCAAAGCGGCGGGGATGTATACGAGTGCCCTGACCGCCGTCAGCTACCTGAACGACGTGGCACACAGCCCGTCCGGAGTCACGGCGTGGCTGCTGGGCCGCATCCGCGCGTTCCTGATGGAGCTGCAGCGCGACCCGCAGTTGCTCTTCGTGCCTCCGGCGATGAGTACTTGATGAGTGATCCCCTCGCGGCGTGAGACGCCGCGCGGCTGACAGACAGCCCTTGCTCCTTGCCTTGGTCCACGGACGTACAGACGTCACTAATCGCGGCCTTCATAAAGGCGGCCGAGCGGTATCATCTGACTGTGCTGGTTGATTTGTGGCCGGCTGTTTCGCCGATCACGACGGCTGCTGAGGAGTCGACAGGATGCGTAACGCTTTTGTTCTGATCTGTCTCACCGTCGTCGGTGCTGATCTTTGCCAGGCGCAGACGCAACGGAACCAGCGGGAGTGGCGGCAGCACTTCACGATCGAATACCCCCCGGCGAAGCTGGCCTACCGCATCACGAAGATCACGGAGATGCCGGTGGAGTCGCTGACCAGAGAGCTGTATCTGGTCGAGGACGGCAATGGCGACCGGCTCCTGCTGACACATGTCTATGATCTGGCGGAGCAGACCGTCGTCTATGAAGTGCTCGACCTGGAGACGAAGGAGGTGGTGCGCGCGACGACGCACTATCCCTACAAATCGGCGACGCTGCGGGACACGCTGGACGAGGCACGGAAAGCAGCGCCGATCCCAAACGAACAACTCGACGTCACGTTGGAACTGAACGGAGTCCTGTCCACGGCCAAGCAGTCGGAGTGGGCGTCCGGCGCGGCCAGAGATGCCCGCAGCAGCCTGCGGCGGGCGGCCTCGTCGCGCTTTCTCGAACGGCTGGAGCGGCTCCGCCCGATCAGTGGATCGCGCGGGGAACTGACGCTCTTCTGCTTCTCGCTCCTCCAACTGGTGCTGTACGAGAAGGAGTGCGCCGACTCAGGCGGACCGTTGCAGCCGGCCGCACCTGATTGCTCCTTCGACGCCGAGTTCCCCTATCCCTGCAGCGATCAGCAGAAGCAGAAGATCGCCACCGCCAAAGCGGCAGGGAAGGAACTGGCGGGCATGTTGTACTAGTGTCGCGTGGCGCGACACTAGGGTCGGGTCACGACACTAGATCTTAGCCGCCGTGTAGCATCCGCGCCCGCGATCGATACTGGGAGATCGTTCAATGGTAGGACAAGCGGCTCTGAACCGCTGAATCGGGGTTCGACTCCCTGTCTCCCAGCCACTCGGCGCCCCGCCGGCCCCTCGATCCGCCAAGCCTCCCCGGAGGCTTTTCACGTTTTCAGGGGATGCTAATATGTACATCGACATGTACACGAGGTGCATCTGATGCGGAAGCAGCAATCGATTGCCGCAGCGCGAAGCAACCTTCCCCAACTCATTCGCGAAGTGGAATCTGGTGAGTCCATCGAGCTGACACGCCGCGGCGAGAGCGTGGCTGTATTGATCGGCCGCAAGGAGTACGAACGGTTGGCGAGCAAAACGCGCCGCTTCTCTGAAGCCTGGGCTGAATTCAACCGCGAAGTCGAGCTCTCCGAACTGGAGATCGATCCGGACGAGATCTTCGGCGAGGTGCGCGATGCACGACCCGGAAGAGACGTCGGGCTGTGAGTCTGAAGTACCTGCTCGATACGAACGTCGTCTCCGAGCCGCTTCGCCCGAAACCGCAGCACGGCGTCATCCGAAAGCTCAGCCGGCATGAGGACGAAATCGCAATCTCCTCCGTCGTCTGGCATGAGCTACAGTTCGGAGCCGCACGCCTGCCGCTGTCGCGGCGCCGGGAAGCAATCGTTCGTTACCTCGATGACGTCGTAGCTGCGACGATGCCGATCCTCGATTACGGCCGTGCCGCGGCGGAGTGGCACGCCCAGGAGCGTGCCCGCCTGGCGGCACGAGGGGCGACGCCCCCGTTCGCCGATGGCCAGCTCGCCGCCATCGCCCACGTGAACGAACTGATCCTCGTGACGTTCAATGACGCTGACTTTCGTCAGTTTCAGGGCTTGCGGGTTCTGAGCTGGCGCTGAGTATCGGCCGCCGTGCGGAACCAACTCGCCACCCCTGTAGAGCGTGGGACGGCGCAGCAGTCACCTTCCATAACCCCAGACCAAAGCTTTGCCTCCGAGACTCAAAGCTTGGCCTCCGCGATTCAAAGCTTTGCCTCCGGCACGCAAAACTTTGACTCGAAGACTCAAAGCTTTGCCTCGGGGACGCAAAGCTTTGACTCGCGGGCCCAAAATTTTTGCCTCCGGACTCAAAGCTTTGCCTCCGAGACTCAAAGCTTTGCCTCGGACACGCAAAGCTTTGCCTCGGAGACGCAAAGCTTTGACTCAGACACTCAAAGCGTTGCCTCGGAGACTCAACACGTCGGCTCGGCGCCTCGATGTTTTGACTCGGAGGCTCGAAGCTTTGACTCGGCGATTCAGGGTCTTGACGTCCGGAACGCAGACTTAGCCTCGGCCGCCTGAAACTTTGCCTCCGGCACTCGGCGCCCTGGTCTCCCCTCCGTCGCCCGCGCACCCGTGCACCCTTCCTCGGATTCTCGTCACCACCCGCTCCTCGACTTCTCACGAAGGCATGATTCTTTTAGACGACCACTTGACAACTATTCGTACCGGACCGATGTTATGGCCGCGACCGGTCGTTACTCGGGATCGCGTGATCGCGGTGATCACGCGACACCCTATCGCCCGTCATGCTCCGGCCGGAGCAGGGACGGGTAACAACTAACACCGCCTCGTCCGCATGAGCGGCGCGGCGGAGAAAGGAAAACTGTCATGGCAACTCCTCCGAGCCGTCCCTCGACCGTGACCCATGCTGTTGCTGTTGTCGATCCGCCCACTCCCCCGGTTACGCTCACCGGCACGCACTATCAGGAGGTCGCGGCGTCGTTCCTCACGCAGCTCGAGGCCATCGCCGCGAGCGTTCCGAAGCTGGAGCGGGAGCACGCCCTCACGAAGGAGTTCGTCCGGAGGCACCTCAACGTGCCGATGGCCTTCCTCGAAAGTGCCGTGGCGGCGGTGCAGCTCACGCCGGAGCTGCAGATCCTCGGCAAGCTGAATTACTTCAATGCCCACGACACGCTGCAGTTCCTCGTGGCGTTCCGTCCGGTCCTGGACAAGCTCGAGGCCTTCTACAACGACCTGAAGTTCACGATGAACTCGAAGAAGGCGGGACTCACGGACGACGCGCTGCAGATCTACCACATCACCAAAGGCCTGGCCCGGGACGCCGCGAGCACCGAGGTGTACTCGCACATGCAGAACATGAAGCGTGATTTCCCGAAGAGACCGCGCAGGAAGAAGGCCGACCCGGAAGCGGCCGCTAAAGAGGAGGTGACGACGACGCTGCCCATCGCCGCATAAACGCAAACGCCCGGTCCGCGTGTCCGCGCGGGCCGGGCCCACACATCCTGTCCCCTCACAGTCAAATGAAAGGAAAACGTGCTATGAGCAACGTACACCCCCACGTCTGTTCTGTCATCCCCCAGCACATGCTAGACAGGCTCGCCGAGCGGAGCAGCGGGCCGGTTCGTGACGCCGCCGAGGCCACGCTGGTGCAGATGCACCTGCTGGCCACCGAGCGTGTGAATACGTTCGTCGACCTGCTGCCGCTCGCCGGCGCCCCGCCGAAGCAGCGCCACGTCTACGATGCCCGCGGCGAGCGCACGCTCCCCGGCTGCCTCGTCCGCACGGAGGATCAGCCGGCCACCCGCGACATCCAGGTCAACGAAGCGTTCGACGGCGCCGGCGCCACCTGGGACTTCTTCAACGAGGTGTTCGACCGCGATTCCATCGACGGCTGCGGCCTGCGGCTCGACTCCACCGTGCACTATGGCAAGCAGTTCCAGAACGCCATGTGGAACGGCAGTCAGATCGTCTACGGCGACGGCGACGGCCGGACCTTCCGCCGCTTCACCCGATCCCTCGCGGTGATCGGGCACGAGCTCGTCCACGGTCTCACGCAGTACGCCGCGTTCCTTGGCTACTCCGGCGAGACCGGCGCGCTCAACGAACATCTGTCCGACGCCTTCGGGGCCATGATCGTGCAGTACGCCGCGAAGCAGACGGTCGACGAGGCCGACTGGCTGATCGGCAGGGAACTGCTCGGCCCCGGCGTCAAAGGCGTGGCCATCCGCTCGATGGCCGCACCGGGCAGCGCGTATGACGACCGCGTGCTCGGCCGCGACCCGCAGCCGCGTCACATGCGGGACTACGTCGACACGCCGGCCGATCATGGCGGCGTCCACATCAACTCCGGCATCCCCAATCACGCGTTCTACCGCGCCGCCAAGGCGATCGGCGGGTACTCGTGGGAGGTGATGGGACGGGTGTGGTACGCCGCGCTCACCGAGCGGCTGACGTCCGACGACGGCTTCGAGGACTTCGCGCGGGCGACCGTCGACATCGCCGGCGAGCGCTACTCGAACGGCGGCCACGTCCAGCAGGCCATCGCCGGCGCGTGGGAGGCGGTCGGTATTCCGGTGCCGATCTTCAACCGCCGCCGCCGTGCCGCCTGAGGCGCCCGCTCCTCCACCACTCACTCACTTCACAGCGAAAGATAAGGAGAAAAACCATGAGCTCGAAGACCATGAACCTCATCGCCGAAGTCTCGTTCAACGACATCGCCCGCGGCATCGCAACGCTCGATCTCCGGCGGGTCGCCACGGCGGCCGAGGAGACCGAGAATGACCGGATCGCGCGGCTGCTCACGATCTACCTCGCTATCCGGCCGCTGCTCTCGGCGCTCACGAGCCTCCGTCTGATTCCGCCGCCCTGGCGTAAGGCCATCGGCGCCTTCATGGAGAGCCTCGACTCGCTCGCCATCCTCCGCGGCTTCAAGGCCGGCAAGGATCTCTAGTTCCATTCATCGAGGCGGGGCCCGGTGACGGGCTCCGCCAGTTTGTGAAGGAGGAAGTCATGCGCAGGAAGATCATCAGTTCTATTGGCGTCACGTTCACCGACATCGTGGGCGGCGTCGCGTCGCTCGATCTCAAGCCGGCCGCGGCCGCGGAGACCGAGCATGACCGTATCGCGCGGCTGCTCACCGTGTACGCCGGCATCCGGCCGCTGTTCGCGGCGCTCACGAGCGTCCGGCTGATCCCGCCGGACTGGCGTAAGGCGATCGGCGCCTTCATGGAGAGCCTCGACCTGCTCGCGGCAGCGTTGTAGCCCCGGGAGAAAGCCCCAAGGGCGTTGCCTTAGAGGTTTGCCTCATGTGGGACAGACACTCCTGTCTGTCCGGCCCACCCCCGAGGTCCATTCCTCCAGACAAGCGGCCGTTCGGGTGCACGGGACAGACAAGAGTGTCTGTCCCACATCTAAAGAGGTTTGCCTCATGTGGGACAGACACTCCTGTCTGTCCGGCCCACCGCCGAGGTCCATTCCTCCAGACGAGCGGCCGTTCGGGTGCACGGGACAGACAAGAGTGTCTGTCCCACATCTAAAGTTAACGACCTTGGGGCTTGCGCCCGGGGCTACGACGCTGCCGCCCGCAAGCGGGCTATCTCACCGGACCGAATGAGTTAACCATCCCGCACTTGCGCTGCAAACCCCTAAGTTACCGCCATTGGGAGCATGAGACGCGAGAGCTGATCAATGGGATCACGTTGTTTCTCGATCTTATGGAGGTGGGGCTCACCTCAGAGGTGCACGGCCACCCTGCTGATGTTCTCCCAGAGGAACATGAGATCGGCCTCGCAACGGCGGCAAGCGGCGTTGAGCGGCATCATCGGGAGTCGCTCGAGGAGCCATCCGCCGAAGCGTGACGGGAAGGGCACGAGCTCCGGCACCGGGACTTGCTCTGTCCGATGGCAGCGGCTGCACTCCAGGGTCATGAGCGGATCGGGTGCGCCCGGTGGCCGCGGCACGACGAGACAGGTGCTGTACATGTGGGCGGGGACGCCAAAGCAGGAGCCGTCCGGGCCCTCGTCCCACTTCTCGAGCATTTGCTGCTCGTTGATGGCATCGTCATCTGCAGAGGGGCCGAAGCGTCTCAGTGTTTCGGTTTCGATGTACCGCAGCAGTGCCGCGCGCCCTTCCGCCGTGTGCAGGCTGGGAGCTGCCCTCGCCCGCGGACGGCGCCAGTCCGCGGCGCGACCCAGACCGATGCGCGCTGCGACGGTCTGCCGGTACGCGTACTTTTCAGCGGGCGGCGACGGAGGTTTCAGGCGACAGCTCCGCATCTCCAGGTCGATCAGGGCCTCGCGGCAACCGGCGCAGATCCCGTCTGCCCGCGCTTCCGGCGTCGGAGCGAGGTTCCCGATGCTGATGTCGGCGCTACAGCGGCTGCAGGTGCGAGGGATCTCTTCCCAGGAGTCGGTCACGGTCATGATCTTATCGCGGTTCTGGTGGCAGGTCGATACTTCTAGCCGCACTTGTGGTACAAATATAAATCATGGCCTACCGCGAACAGATCCGCGCTGCCCGCCTCTCCAGTGGTCTGACCTACTCCGAGCTGGAGCGGCTCACCGGCATCGGGCGCCAGCACCTGCGCTCGTTCGAGGAGGGGGGCAACATCACGGTGGCGAGTCTGGAGAAGATCCTCTCGGCGATTCCGGGGCTGCCGCCGCTCGTCATCGGCAACACCGTGGCGGTCATGCCGCCGCAGAACCTGCCGGAGCTGCACCAGACGATCGTCGCGCTCTCGGGTGCCGTGCAGCATGTGCGCGCGCTGGTCGAGGAGATGCTCGCAGCCTCCGAGATCCGCGTCGTCGATACGGCGACGTCTCGCGTCGATCCGGCGCTCGCGCAGGAACTGCTCGCGGAGGACAGCCGGCTGGAGCAGGAGGAGAAGGCCGCCGCGAAGCGAGGCGTGCGCAACGCGAAGCGCAGCCCGCGCGAGTCGAAGCGTGGGACCGCCGTCAAAGCAAAAAAAGCGTCGAAAAAGGGTAGGGAAACAGGCGTCCGGGTCACTCCTTAGTCGATGAATCGGAAGTTGGAGTTCCTTCACTCGCTCCGCCGCCGCGCGAAACTCCGGCTGGAGGTCTTTCACGAGCCGACGGAAACGGACCGCCGGCTCGTGCAGGAGCTGCTCGCCGAGTTGCGGCATCAAAGCTCGGACGCGTCCCACAAGCTCAACTGAAGCAACCGGACGCGCTCATCGCTCGTGACGCTGTAGACCAGCCGCAATGCCGGAGAGACGGCCGAACCGGCGACGTGAATGACGCGCAGCCGCACGCCCTCGCTCACGAAGGGCGACCGGTAGGGTTCCCAGCGCAGAACTTCGAGCATCGTCTTCAGCGCCAGGTCGACGCCGGGGATGCCGGCGAGCTGTTCGAGCGACTGCCGGTAGATGGACGACTCGACGATGGTGTATCGCCCCTGGGAGGCCATTTCGAGCATGCGCTCGCGGGCTTCCTGCAACTGCGAATCTCCCTCGCGGCCGGCACCGGCGGCGGCGAGGAGGTCGAGATGGCGGCGCACGTCGCTCTCGGGTAAGCCGGTCGACTGCACGAGCGCCGGCACGATCGCCTCGAGATCGACGCCGTCCATCTCCCGCGTCGTCACCGCCGAAGCCCCATCGGCGCGTCCGTCGCCGGCCGGTCCGTCCGCGTCCAGATCTTCCTGCAGGTACGCCGCGGCCATGAGCGCCTCCTGCACCTTTCCAGCGGAGGTGAAGACGTTGACGAGGTCCGCGAACATCTGGCTCATGAGCTGACCCTGCCCTCCGTCCACGAGCATTTCGGCCATCTTCAGCGATACCTCGGCGGCATCGAGCTGCATGCCGCGGGCGAGGAAATCGCGCCTCGTTTCGTCCAGAGACAGGATCGCTTCCTCGACGCCCTGCTGGCTGGCCAGCGCATCGGCGTAGCCGAGCTTCGCGCGCTGAACCTCTGCCGTCATCCCGAGCTCTTCGAGTGCGGCAATGGCCTGGGGAAACAGCTCCGTAGCGGCCGCGAAGTCACGCAACTGCGTCGCGCAGACGGCGAGATTGCTCAGCGAGCGTGCCACCGCTTCCGCGTCTCCATTCTGCCGGCCGGCCTGCAGTGAACGGCGGTACACCTCCTGGGCCTTGCGGTACTGCTTGAGGTTGTAGTGCAGGAAGGCCTCGACCTGAAGGGCCTTGTTCTGCCGGGCGGCATCGCCGCATGCGTAGTAGACGGCGGAGGCGGCGTTGATGCCGCAGAGCGCGGCGCTGTATTCGCCGAGGTCGCAGTGAATGATTGCCTCGACGAGCGTGATGTCCGCGCGCTCGACCGCATAGTTCGCATCGCCGGCCAGCAGCCCGGCCGCGCGCTTGATCGCGCCGAGCGCCACCCGCGGCCCCCTCACGATCCGCAACGCGTGCGCGTGCTCCTTCAACGTACGCGCGCGGAAGGCTGCCGCGTACTCGGTGGGACCGAAGGCGACATGCTCGGCAATCTCCCTGACCACGGTGGTGATCCGCAGCGCGCGACGCGGCTTCTGATCGAGCAGCACATGCGCCTGGTCGAGCAGCAGCGTGAGCACCTCCAGCGTGCGGCTGCGCGGCTCGCGCATGGCCAGGGCCATACGCCTCGACGGCCTGAGGTTCATGAGCTTCGCCGCCCAGGCCGCGGTTTCGACATGAGCTAACGCACCACTGTTGCAAAACGCCTCGAACTGATCGCCCGCGCCATCACGTTCATTCGACATTCGCGCCCCTCTGGACCCGTTTGATTTTGGACCGGGGGCGAGGGTAGCACCGGCCAAAAATACCTTCAACGTACGTCGAAAAGGCCTTCTGGAAAGACTCTTATGTGACTTTCTGGAAAGGCGGCGCGCTTCTGAGATGGACGCCAACGAGGCGTCGCTCCCGCACCCGCCCGCGGCCAACGGAGCAGGAGTGACCCCTCTTCAGGGATGCTTCGCAGCCGCGGGCTTGCCGCAGGAGCATTCGAGGCAGCCGTGATCGGCGCACGTGCCGCAGGATGTCTTGACCTGTTTCCGCAGCGCCTCGCGGGCGCGGAAAACGCGGACGGACGCGTTGTTGGCGGTGATGCCTGCTTCGGCGGCGAAATCCTGCACCGGCGCGCCGTCCACGTCGATGCGGCGGATGGCCTGCTCGTATTCGGGTTTGAGCGTCGCGGCAAGGCGCGTGACGCAGCCGCAGATCGCGTCGCGCAACTCGGGCGGTGGTTCGACCGCGCCTTCCATCTCGCGGGCCAGCGCTTCGAGCGCCCGGTTCCGCGCGCCGTTGCGGCGATAGTGGTCGATCACCGCATTCCGAAGGGTGCGGTAGAACCACGCGATCGAGGACGTTTCGTCGCGGACGTCGACCGGCTTCTCGAGGCTTTTGACGAACGCATCCTGCAGGATGTCCTCGGCGAGGGCGTGGTCGCCCAGCCTCCGCTCGAGGAAGCCGAGGAATTGACGGTGGTTGTCGACGAGCTGGAGTGTGAGTTCTGAATTCATGCGGTGATCGAAAGCGAAGTGTAAGACCGCCGCCGGTGATGCGTTAGCTCAGTCGAAGGAGACACACACATGAACCACACGAAGACAGCGAGTACCACCGTAACCGACCCCGTCTGCGGGATGACCATCGACGCGGCGAAGGCGGCCGGCTCGTCGAGCTATAACGGTGAGACATACCACTTCTGCTCCCGCGGCTGCCAGACGAAGTTCGATTCAGCTCCGGCGCAGTACGCCGGCGCAGCCGGTGCGACCGCGGCGGCGGGGTCCTGCTGCTCGCCTGGGCACTCCTGCTGCTGAGACGTGAGAACAGCGGAGATCGTCATGAAGCACGACGTGAGGGGAACGCACGGCACAGCCTTCTTGTTCGGGGATCGCGAGTTGCATTACGGTAGGAGCCGATGAAACGCCGCGTCATTGCCGCAGTCTGGATCACGGGAGCCACCGTACCGCTCCTGATGGCCGCCGTGTTTCTCTTCGGTTGTTGCGTCCTCCCGTTTCACCACGTCGCGCATCAATTGATGCCGATCTGCGAGATGGCGGCGAACGTCATCCGCGGCGACCATGCCGGGCACGAGCGCGATGCCGTCCCGCCGTCGCCGGCCCGCGAGAAGCAGGAGCCGGCGAAGCGGATCGCGACGGAAGTGCCGAACATGTTCCGTCTGCTGGCCGCCGATGCGGCGCCGCGTGCAGTCACCCCGGCCGCGACGACCGCCTACCGCAGCTTCATCACGCTCGGTGCGGTCCGCTGCGATCGCGACGTCGGCCTGCACGCGCTCGTCCAAACGTTCCTGATTTGATCCCGCCTTCACGTGGCGCGCTTGCGTCGTGGGCCTTCGTGTGCCCGCCGATCGCTGCCTGAGCCGCGTACCTCCTCCCCCTACCGATTTGCAGTTCGCCCTGTAAGGAGTTTCCAATGGAGCGTTGTCCCGGCATGAGCACCATGCGAGGAGCGCTGCTGGCCGTGGCTTTGATCGCCGCGGCTTGTGGCGGAGAAACGAGCGTTGCCTCGAAGAGCGCCGCCGCGTATCGTGAGGCCCAGGCGAAAGGGATCCCTGTCGGCGGCGGCCACGAGCACGGGGGCCATGACGCGACCGCGACCGCCGAAATGGACCATAGCGCGCACGGCGCGACCGGCGTGGCTGCGGCGGCCGGCCATGCTGCGCACGGCGCGGCAGCCGATGCGCCCGCGGGCATGGATCACGGCGCTGTAGCCGCCGGAGCGATGGATCACGGCGCGCACGGCGCGACAGGTGCCGCCGTCGATCACGCGGCCATGGGCCACGGCACTGCGACGGGCGCTCACGCAGGACATGGCGCGTCAGCCAGCGCGGGAGCTACGGATCACGCGGCCATGGGCCACGGCACCACGGCCGACGCCCACGCCGGACATGCGGCCACATCGTCCACAGCAGCAGACGGACATCGTTCCGGAACACCGGCGGCTGCTGCCGGCCCGCACGCGCAGCACGGCACACAGACGGCGACGGCGCAGACGGACCATCGCCAGCACGGCGCGGTGGAGATGCCCGCCGCTGCCGGAGCCGATCCGCACGCGCAACACCGTGCAACGGCCGCCGCACCGGCCATGGCCGCTACGCCGCGGTCTAACGCCGAGATGCAGCGCGTGCAGCCGGCCGCAACTTTGCGCCGCGACGCGTTCGACGCGCCCGCGGCGGCGTCGGTCGCCGAAGCCGCAAAGGCGGCGCAAGGGGGCGGGCATGAAGGGCATCCGATGCGCGGCATCACACCCGGCGAAGATCGGGAAAACCCGCCCTCCCCGATGCCGGCGATGCGCGACGGATCGACGGCCACCGCGCCTGCGCCGGATCACAGCCAGCACAACCCGCCCGCCGAAACCGAGTGACGTGAGGACGAACCAGATGAAGTACACGACCACAACTTTCCTTGGCGGCGCGGCGCTGTTGCTCGCGTCGTGCGTGAGCGTGCCGCGCGACGCGGGCGTCAACGACGTGCAGCAGGCCATCGCACAGCGTGGCGGGGGAGCCGTCGAATGGAGCGCGCAGCCGTCGCCGACGGACCACGAGCGCGTCGCGGCGATGTTGCAGGACGAGCTGACCGCCGATGAAGCGGTCGCCATCGCCATGGTCAACAACCCGCGCCTGCAGGTCACACTCGCGGAGCTGGGCATCGCCCGAGCCGATTTGATCGAAGCGTCGACCATTTCCAATCCGGTCTTCGAGGTCGAGATTCGGTATCCGGCCGAGCCCTACCGGCCCTTCGAGCTGACCCTCGCGCAGACGCTCATCGACCTCATTCAGCTCCCTCGCCGCCGCGCGCTCGGACGTGCGGCCTTCGATGCGGCGCAGATGCGCGTCAGCTCCGAAGTTCTGCGCTTCGCGGCCGGTGTCCGTTCGGCGTATTACGACCTGCTCGCGGCGTCGCAACAGGTGGCCCTCAGCCGCACGGCGGCCGAGTCCGCACAGACCGCCGCGGAAGTTGCGGTCAAACAGCACGCGGCCGAGAACATCACCGACCTCGATCTGGAAAACGAGCAGGCGCTGTACGAACAGACAAAGCTGGACCTCGCGCGCGCCGAACAGAACGTCGTACTCGCACGCGAAGCCCTGCTCCGTGCGATGGGTCTGCGCAACCTGACCGCCGAATGGCGCCTGCCGGCGTCGTTCCCCGAGCTGCCCACCGCCGAGCTGGAACAGCAGCAGCTCGAACAGCTCGCCGCGACGCAGCGCCTCGACATCGCCATCGCCCGCCGCGAGCTCGAAATGGCACAGCAGCAGGTGCCGATCGCGCGCCTGGCCATGCTCGAAGAGACCGTGCTCGATTTTCACTACGAGCGCGAGCCGGACGGCGCACACACGATCGGACCGGGCCTCGAGATCCCCATCCCGATCTTCAACACCGGACGTGCCGCACGCACGCGCGCGGAGGCGCAGTTCCTCGCCGCGCGTCACGCACTCGCGGCACTCGAATCCGAGACCGCCTCACAACTGCGCGCCGCGCGATCGACGCTCGCCGAAGCACGGGCGCGTGCCGAGTATTACCGCGACGCGATCGTGCCACGCCGCGCCCGCATCGTCGAGCTGACGAAGCTGGAGCACAACGCCATGCTCGCCGGCGTCTTCCAGCTCCTGCAGGCCAAACAGAACGAGATGCAGGCCCGCCGTGACTTCATCGAAGCACAGCGCGAGTACTGGAGCGCACGGACGAATCTCGATCGTGCACTGCAGGGCGTCGCCGGCGAGACCTCATTCACCCCCGCAACCGATCAGGGGCAGGGGAAGCAAGCCGACGTCACCAGAGGGGGCCACTAGCCATGCCGTTCAGCCGTCGTAATTTTCTCGTTTCAGGCCTCGCCGGTGCGGCCACCGGCCTGCTCGCGAGCACGCGTGCATTCGGACAGCGCCTGCGCGCGCTCGGCGCGAGCGGTCCGCCGCCGAAGCCGTTGCGCGCGCAACGTGCGGGCGGACGCGCACCGGTGGTCACGCCGAACGGCGTCTCGCTTCCTTACAAGATGGTGAACGGTGTGAAGGAGTTCCACCTCATCGCCGAGCCGGTGCGGCGTGAATTCGTGAACGGCCTGGAGGTGAACTGCTGGGGCTACAACGGCGTCACGCCCGGGCCCACGATCGAAGCGTTCGAGGGTGACCGCGTGCGCATCTTCGTCACCAACAAGCTGCCGGAGGGGACGTCGGTGCACTGGCACGGGTTCATCCTCCCGAACGGCATGGACGGCGTGAGCGGTCTCACTCAGCCGAAAATCCAGCCGGGCGAAACCTTCGCCTACGAGTTCACGCTCCAGCAGACCGGCACGCTCATGTATCACCCGCACTTTGACGAGATGACGCAGATCGCGCTCGGCATGCACGGCTTTTTCATCGTGCATCCGCGCGATAACGACGTCCGCCGCGTCGACCGCGACTTCGCCATCTTTCTCAACGAATGGTTCATCAAGCCCGGCACCGCCACCCCCGACCCGACAGTGATGCTCGACTTCAACACCTTCACGATGAACAGCCGCGTCTTTCCCGGCACCGAGCCGCTGCTCGTCCGCACGGGCGACCGCGTTCGGATTCGCCTCGCGAATCTGACGATGGACTCGCACCCGATCCACATTCACGGCCACGCGTTCT
This sequence comes from Thermoanaerobaculia bacterium, assembly GCA_036399695.1. Taxonomy (GTDB): domain Bacteria; phylum Acidobacteriota; class Thermoanaerobaculia; order Gp7-AA8; family Gp7-AA8; genus DASVEE01. The sequence goes on from DASWMP010000362.1 coordinate 32,760, forward strand.
ACGTGACCGGCACCGATGCGGGTCCGATCCCCGAGACGGCGTGGTGGCCGGAGAACAGCGTCAACGTTCCGGTCGGAACGTCGCGCGACATCGAGTTCACCGCCGACAACCCCGGCGACTGGGCCTTCCACTGCCACAAGACCCACCACGTGATGAACCAGATGGGTCATGACCTGCCGAACCTCCTCGGCATCGACGCCTCGAGCACGCAGCAGCGCCTCGGTCGACTCGTGCCGGGGACGATGGTCATGGGAGCGAACGGCATGGGCGAGATGGCCGATCACCAGGGAATGATGCCGATGCCGCGCAACAGCATCCCCATGCTCGGCGGTGCCGGTCCGTACGGCCCGATCGACATGGGGGGCATGTTCACGATCGTCAAGGTGCGCGACGACATGGACTACGGCCGCGATCCCGGCTGGTACCAGCAGCCGAAAGGGACGTCGGCGTGGAAGGTCGATTCGATGTCGAGCACGCCCGCGCAACAACCCCCCTCGCACCAGGGACACGGCAGATGAAAGGGCGAATCGGCGCGGATCCTCTTCGCCGTCGCCGCGGCCGTCGTCGCCGCGACGCTCAGCGTTGTGGCGATAAGCGATCGGTGAAGTAACCACACGAGATGTCGTGCGGAGACGGAGGTCCCACCGTCGCCAACCAAAACCAGACGTCCCGCTGAAACGATTCACGTCCCTCCCTCACTACCTTTCGACTGAAGGGTCTGGTGTGATTCCTTTCCTGCATGGTAGGGCTCGCCATCGCCCGGTCACTCCTTCGGTACACGACGGAATTGGAGGGTCTGGTTATCGACCGGCGAGTGAAACGCACCTTGGATTTTCTGGAGCAGGCATGGCGTGAGCCGGGGGACGTGGCGGAGATCGCGGCGCGCGTGGGGCTCTCCTCGTCACGGCTCGAGCACCTGTTTCGCGAGCATGCCCGCAGCACGATTCGCGACTATCTGCGCGACCGGCGGCTGCTCCACGCGGCGGCCATGCTCGTGGACACGGACGAGCGGGTCTCGCAGATCTGCTACGCCGTCGGCTTCGGCGATCCGTCGAATTTCAACCACGCGTTCAAGAAGACGTTCGGGGTCAGCCCGAAGCAATACCGCAACGGTGAACGGGCGGCAGAAAGCACCAACGAATAGCAGGAAGTACCAATCGAGTCCGGTCGGCGGCGCGCGAGAATCGCCGCTCACCCAAACGGAACATTCGCGCGGAGGTGGTGCATGACGGTGATCAAGACCGCGATCGACATTCAGGTCAGCGACGGTCCTCGCATCAATTTCAAGAACCAGCTCGAGGTCGATGCCTACGACCGGATCGACGTGACGGTACCGAGCGACAACAAGCCGGTGAATGCGGAGGTCCAACCCGGCAGCACCGTGACGTTCCTGCTGATCCGCTCGAGCGTGGCGCACGATCTGGTGACGCTGAAGAACGGCGCCGCGCAGATCAGCCTGGCCAGCCCGATCGTGCTCGCCGGCGGCGGCGTCGGACTGCTGGCCGCACCAGCCAAGACGCTGACGTTCACGAACGACTCCGGTACCGACGCGAAGGTCACGGTGCTGGTCGGCCGCGACGCGACGCCACCACCACCGCCGCCACCGCCTCCGCCGCCTCCTCCTCAGGACGGCGACCCGCAGACGTAAGGAGAGAACAGCACCATGCCTACTCCGCTGAGTTACCCCGGCGTTTACATCGAGGAAGTGCCGAGCGGCGTCCGTACGATCACCGGCGTTGCCACCTCCATCACGGCGTTCATCGGCCGCGCGTTACGCGGCAGGAACGACCGGCCCGTGCGCATCCAGAGCTTCGCCGATTTCGAGCGCTCGTTCGGCGGCTTGTGGGCAGAGAGCACGATGAGCTATGCCGTGCAGCAGTACTTTCTGAACGACGGCGTGGACGCGCTCATCGTCCGGGTCGACCGCGGCGGCACGAAGTCGAAGATCGAGCTGCCGACGGGCGGCGTGCCGGTGATGCTCGAGTCGGCGAATCCGGGTGAATGGGGACGCAACCTCCGCGTGCACGTGGATTACGTCACCAAGGATCCGGACGACGACACGCTCTTCAATCTGAAGATCGAAGAGATGAACGGGGCAGTCGTCGCGCAGAGCGAGACGTTCCGGAATCTCTCCTCCGACGCTGGCTCGCCGCGTTTCATTACCGGTGTGCTCGAGCAGCAGTCGCAGCTCGTACGCGTGACGGGCGCAGTGACGGTGCGGCCGACGGCCACGCCGGTGAACTCGCCCATCGAGGCGGACGTCGACGGCGGTCACGGCGACCCGCTGGAAAATGAGGACGTGGTGGCAGGGCTGAAGCGGCTCGACCAGGCGGACCTGTTCAACCTGCTGTGCATCCCGCCGCTGACGCGCGACTCGGACATCGACGCAGCCACGCGCGACGCCGCCGCGGCGTACTGCGAGGACCGGCGCGCTCTCTTCATCGCCGATGCGCCGGCCGACTGGTCGACGATCGATCTCGCCGAAGCGGGCATGACGGCCATCGCCAGTTTCATGGCCCGCAGCAAGAACGCGGCGGCGTTCTATCCGCGCATCAAGGCCGTCGATCCGCTGAAGGACAACCGCCTCGAGACGTTCGCTCCCTGCGGCATGGTGGCGGGGATCATCGCCCGCACGGATACGACGCGCGGGGTCTGGAAAGCGCCGGCCGGTACGGATGCGGTGATGCGCGGCGTCCGCGAGTTTCAGGTGAAGATGACGGACGGCGAGAACGGCCGTCTCAACCCCCTGGGGCTGAACTGCCTGCGCAGCTTCCCGGTCTACGGCTCGATCGTCTGGGGCTCGCGCACGCTGGTCGGCGCGGATGCGCTGGCGTCCGAGTGGAAGTACATCCCGGTGCGCCGCCTGGCGCTCTTCCTCGAAGAGAGCCTCTACCGCGGTACGCAGTGGGTGGTGTTCGAGCCGAACGACGAGCCGCTCTGGTCGCAGATCCGCCTGAACCTCGGCGCGTTCATGCACAACCTCTTCCGTCAGGGTGCGTTCCAGGGCTCCTCGCCCCGCGAGGCGTACTTTGTCAAATGCGACAAGGAAACGACGACGCAGAACGACGTCAACCTCGGCATCGTGAACATCGTCGTCGGATTCGCCCCGCTCAAGCCCGCCGAGTTCGTGGTCATCAAGATCCAGCAGATGGCCGGACAGGTCGCGGTCTAAGGAGAACGCAATGGCACAGTTCAGCGTCAATGCCCAGCGCTTCGATCCATACAAGAACTTCAAGTTCCGCGTGAAGTGGGACGGCCGGTACGTGGCCGGCGTCAGCAAGGTCGGCGCGCTCAAACGGACGACCGAGGTCGTCGAGCATCGTGAAGGGGGCGACCCGAGCAGCGGACGCAAGTCGCCGGGCCGCACCAAGTACGAGCCGATCACCCTCGAGCGCGGCGTCACGCACGACATCGATTTCGAGCAGTGGGCGAACAAGGTCTGGAACTTCGGCTCCGGCGAAGAGGTGTCGCTCAAGGATTTCCGCAAGGACCTGATCATCGACCTGTACAACGAAGACGGGCAGAAGGTGATCTCGTACAAGGTCTACCGCTGCTGGGTGTCGGAGTATCAGGCTCTCCCGGACCTCGACGCCAACGCGAACGCGGTGGCGATCCAGACGCTGAAGCTGGAGAACGAGGGCTGGGAGCGCGATGTGGACGTGAAGGAACCGGAGGAGCCGAGCTTCACCGAACCGGCTTGAGCCCATGGCCACGTCCATTCCGATCACGCTGCCGAGCGGCACCTGGAGGAATGGAGTCCGGCACCGCGACGCCCTCCTCCGTCCGCTGACGGGAGAGGACGAGCTCTTCCTGGTGGAGGACGCGGAGGGAGTTTCTCCCGCGCGCCGGACGACCCTTCTGCTCACGCGCTGTCTCGAACGCCTCGGCACCGAGCAACCGGTGTCGGATGCGGCCACGCGCGCGCTGACAGCCGGCGACCGCGAGGCGCTGCTGCTCCATCTCCGCCGCGTGACTTTCGGCGAGACGCTGACGTCGGTGCTGACCTGCCCTCGCGCGGGCTGCGACGAACGGATGGACCTGGAGCTGCGCGTCAGCGAACTGCTGGTGGACGCGGTGCCGGAGCCGGCGGCGGTGCACGAGGCGACGATCGACGGGCGCACCGTGCGCTTCCGGCTGCCGAACGGCGAGGACCTGGAGGAAGTGGGGCAGACACTCTTGTCTGTCGATGCCGCGGTCAGAGAACAGGCACTGTCCCGCATGACGCGGCTGGTGCTGGAGCGTTGCGTGGAGGGTGAAGTCGATGACGCGATCGAGGCGCAGCTCCCGCGGATCATGGCGGAGCTGGACCCGCAGGCGGAGCTGCTGCTGAATCTCGTCTGCACGCGCTGCGGACGGCCGTTCACGGCGCTGTTCGATGCGGCGTCGTTCCTCTTCCGGGAGCTGGCCGCGCATCGGGACGTGCTCTATCGCGACGTTCATCAGCTCGCGCTGCATTACCACTGGAGCGAGTCGGACATCCTGGCGATGCCGGCAGAACGGCGCCGCCGCTATCTCGAGCTGCTGGCCGAAGCTCTGACGCCGAGGGGGAAGCGGTGAGCGACTTTCTGCGCGGCCTCGTGTTGCGGGCGGCAGGGCTGCCGGTCGCCGCGCCGTCGCCACGGGCGATGGAGGCGGCGGAGGCGCCGCTCGAGGACGAGGCGCCGGCCGCTGTCGAACAGACGACGGCCGCGCCGCGCGACGTCGAAGTGCCGCGGGCGCCGGAGATGGCGCCGCGCGTGGAGCCGGCCGAACGGGAGACAGCAGTCTTCGAGCAGCGCGACGCGCCGGAGCTCGTGCGCGAGGAACGGGTGATCGAGAGGCATGAGGAGCGCGTCGGCGCACCCGCTCCGGTTGAGCCGGCGCCACGAATGGTGGAGCGGGAGACGCTCGAACGGGAGACGGTCGTGCGTGAAGTGGCACCGGCACCTGCGGCGTTGCCTCGGGCGCAGCCGCAGCCGATGACGGTGCAGCCGCTGCCGCGAGTGGAAGTGCCTCGTGCCGAGGTCACGCCGGTCGTCGAGGGGGCGCCTCGCGGGGAAGAACCGAGGGAGCCCGAACCGGCAACGACCGTCCTGCAGCCGGTGGTCGTCCAGCAGACGCAGACGCGGACGATCGTGCAGCCGGTCGTGCGCGAGGAGCGGGTGCTCGAGACGCGCGTGGAGCACCAGGAGGCCGACCCCGCGGACGTGGAGGCGCCACCGGAGCCGGTCACGCCCGCACCGCGCGAGCGCGTGGAGGTGCAACGGGAGGTCCGCCATCACGAACGGGAGCACGAGCGCGAGCGCGTGATCGTGCAGCCGCGCGTGGAGCGGGAGGAGGTCTTCGTCAAAGGGGACGAGCTGCCCCCGCCGCCCGCCCTGGTGCTGCCCGAGCCTCGCGCGGCCGCCGAGATCCCGCCACCGGTCGCCGCTGCGCTCGGCGCCCCGCCGCCACCCACCGTGACGATCGGGACGATCGAAGTACGCGTTCCCGCGCCCCCCGCCCCACCACCACCCACGCCCGCCCCCGCCGCGCCGTCGGCGCGCGAGCCCGAGCGCCCTTCCGGCTTCGACGACTACGCCCGCGTGCGCAGCTACGTGTTCCCGGAGGTGTGGTGATGCAACAGAGAACCGATGGGACGGACGGGACCAATGCGACCTATGGGACCTATAGGACACCTGCATCCGGAAGAGCGAGAGCCATCAGATCAGCGATTTACCGGCCTTACTGGTACGCCGGACAGACAGGAGTGTCTGTCCCACATTGGGCAAGCCGGACTCATTGGGCAGGTCCTGCTTTGATGTGGGACAGACACTCCTGTCTGTCCGGCGTACCAGTAACGCAACTTTACGGAGCACGTTCTATCGTCCTCCCGGGGGGGCGGCCGTGAGTGACCATCGCGCCATCGGCGCAGTCAGCGCCTCCATCCGCGATCTGCTCGTGGCGCGCATGGACACTCCCGTCTCCGTCACGATCGCTCCGCCGGACGTGGATGTCGCTCCCATCACCAAAGGGCGCATCAATCTCTTCCTCTACAAGATCGAGGAAAACGCCTCTCTCAAGAACGCTGACATCCCCGGCCTCGGCAACCCCGGCTCGTACGGGCGGCCGCCGCTGTCGCTCGATCTGCACTACATGCTCACCGCCTACGGCGAGACCGAGGAGGAGCAGGTCGCCACGCATCACCTCCTCGGCGATGCCATGCGCGTGCTGCACGACAACGCCATCATCTTTCCGCCGGAGCTCTCGCCCGAGCTGCGCAACGAGGTCGAGCATGTGAAGCTCTATCTCGAGCCGCTGTCGCTCGAAGAGCTCTCGAAGATCTGGACGTCCGTCACCCGGCCGCTGCGCCTCTCCGCCTGCTATCTCGTCACCGTCGTCCGCATCGAAAGCAGGAAAGTCCGCAAGTTCGCCAGGCCGGTCGGCGAGCCGCCGCAAGGTGGACCGCGCATCAAAGCCGTCACTTTCCGTGCGCCGCGCATCGAGCAGGTGCTGGTCATCCGCAAAGACGATGCGACCAACCGCGAGCGTCCCGTGGCCTACGCCCGCATCGGCGATCGGCTGGTGCTGCGGGGCACCGATTTCTCCAGCGTGGCCGAGGGGATGCGCATCCTCCTCGGCAGCGTCGACGCCACCGCGGGCATCGTCAAAGTGGCGCCGGACCGTGTAGAGCTGACGATCCCGGACGACGCGAAGCTGCTGGCCGGCCTGACGCGCATCGTCGCGCAGACCGACCTGCTCATCGGCGATCCGGAGTCGCCGCATCGCGGCTTCAGCTCCAACGTCGCCGTATTCGTGCTCGTCCCCGAGGTCATCGCGCTCGTTCCCGATCTCGGCGCGAACCCGAAGACGCTCGAGATCACGGGCACGCGTCTCTTCCACGACGAGCTGCAGACGGTCGTCATCGTCGGCGACCAGATCATCGCCTTCAACAACAACTCCGTGCTCGCACCGGCATCGCTGAAGTTCGAGCTGCCGGCACTGGCGGCCGGCGCGTACACGGTGCGCGTGCGGGTCAACGGGGCGGAGAGTTTCGAAGAAAAGACGCTGGTGATCCCATGACGTACGGCGTCGAGTTGCAGCGCCTGCGGCTGTTGCTGCGACGTCGCGTCGCCTGGCTGCGGCACGTCTGGGAGCACGAGGGGGCGGACCGCTTCCAGGGTGCGGCCATCGGCGATGCGGAGATCGATCGTCTCCTGGCGCCTGATGACGCCGCGGAGCGCGCGTTCCTCCAGAACGACCCGGCCACGGCGGAGCTCGAAGCACTCGTCCGCACGCCGACGCCGCTGGACGACCTCGCGGAAGCGTTCGCGCTCGAGCCGCTCGCGCGCGACACGATGATGCTCTGCCTGGCCGTGGAGCTCGATCCCACGTTCGAGCTGCTCTTCGGCTACGTGCACGACGACGTGGCGCGCAAGTACGCCACGGCGCATCTCGCGCGAACGCTCTTCGGCGGCGACGTCGCCACCGCACTGCAGACGCTGCGTCGCTGGGCGCTCGTGCACGTCGACCAGCCGGCCCAACCGGCGACGCCGCTGCTCCTCCGCCCGCTGCGTCTCGATCCTCGCATCGCCGCGCATCTCCTCGGTATCGTCCATCGTGAAGACACGCTGGCCGAGGTCCTGCGCCCGCTCGAGCGCGGCCCGTTGTGCGCCGAGCATGCGGCGCTGGCCGGGCAACTGGCGTCGCACGATGCCATCAACCTGACCGGTGCGACGCACTGCGGAAAAGAGACGCTCGCGCATGCCATCGCGGACCGGTGGGGCCACTCCATCATCAAGCTCGATCCGCGGCGCCTGCCGCCGCTCGGCCCGGAGCGGACCGTCCTGCTGCGCGCGCTGGAACGGGAAGCGCGGCTCGTGCGGCTGGCTTACTTCGTCCAGGCGCCGGAGCGCGAGGCACCTGACATCAATACCGAGGTGGCGATGCAGGACGTCGTCGACACGCTCGATGCGCGCCTCGTGGTGGACACGCGCGACCCGTGGCCGGGCACGCGCACGCTGACCGTTGCGCGCGTGCTGAGGCCGGACCGCAACGCGCAGCGCGCCATGTGGCGTGAAGCGTTGCACGACCCGCGGATGCTGGCGGCGGTGGACGACCTGGTCGAGCAGTTCGATTTCAGCCCGGAGATGATCGCGCGGGCCGCGCGCGCCGAAGGGGACGGGAACCTCTGGGACATCTGCCAGCAGCAGGTGTCGTGGCGCATCGACGATCTCGCGCAGCGGATCACGACGAGGCAGCGCTGGGACGACCTGGTGCTGGACACGGATTCCACCACGCAGCTCCGCGAGATCGCGGCGCAGGTGGCGCAGCGTGCGCGCGTGTACGAGCGGTGGGGCTTCGCCCGCTGGCTCGCGCGCGGACGTGGCATCACCGCGCTGTTCGCCGGTTCGAGCGGCACCGGCAAGACCATGGCCGCGGAGATCATCGCCGGGGAGCTGTCGCTGGAGCTGTACCGCATCGACCTGGCGGGCGTCGTCAGCAAGTACATCGGCGAGAGCGAGAAGAACCTGCGCCGCGTGTTCGACGCCGCGGAGCAGAGCGGCGCGATTCTCTTCTTCGATGAGGCCGACGCGCTCTTCGGGAAGAGGACGGAGGTCAAGGACAGCCACGACCTCTACGCGAACATCCAGGTCAACTACCTGCTGCAGCGGATGGAGGATTACCGCGGCCTGGCCATCCTGGCGACGAACCGGAAGTCGGCGCTCGATCGCGCGTTCCTCCGCCGGCTGCGCTTCGTCATCGACTTCCCGTTTCCGGATCGCGACGCACGGGGCCGCATCTGGCGCAACGCCTTTCCGGCGGAAGCGCCGCTCGCGCAGCTCGATTTCGAGTTCCTGTCGCGGCTCGAGATCGCCGGCGGCAACATCCGCAACATCGCCCTGAACTCGGCCTTCCTCGCGGCCGCCGACGGCGGTGTGATCGACGAGCGGCACGTGATCCACGCCGTGCGCCGCGAGTACGCCAAGATGCAGAAGCTCGTCACCGAGAGTGAGTTCGGGCACCGCTACCGGGAGTACGCATGAGCGTGCACATCGAGCGGGTGGTGCTGACGAACGTCGCCCTCGAGCCGCGCGAGGCGGATGCGTTCCGCGGCAGCGTGGAGAGCGAGCTGGCGCGCCTCGTCGAGGAGCGCGGCGTGCCGGCATCGGCCGCCGGCGATCGCCTGGTCGAGCTGCACGCCGGTGCCACGGCCCTCGACATCGCTCACGCCATCTACGCCGCGCTGGGGAAGGCGGGCTGACGATGCCGCGGTTCGCCGAGCTGCAGCAGCCGCAGGCCGCGAAGGAAACGACGCGGGAGACGGCGCGTGGCCGCGCGCGCCGGGCGAATGCGCCGGACCGGCAATCACCCGCGGCCAGCGTGAGCAATCAGCGCATGCAGCGGAAGCTGCGCAACGCGGCCAAACAGCAGAAGCAGCAGGAAGAGCAGCCACCCGGTCCGGATGAAAAAGCGGAGGCCATCGCGGAGCTGCTGCGCGGCGATGCCGAAGATCAGTCGGGCGTCGCGCGCGGGCGCCTGGAGTCGCTGCCGGAAGACGAACGCGCCGAGGTCACGGAACGGGTGCAGGGGAAGCTCTCGGAAGGCGACCGCTCCCGCGCGAGCGCCACGCTGGCCGCACCGGCGCCGCTGACGATCGAGCCCGCCGCCGCGCCGGCAGAGGAGAAACAGAAGCAGCAGCCGGCCACCGAGGCACGCGAGCAGCTCGAACAGAACGAAGAGGAGCAGCTTCTCGAGAAAGAGCAGGACGAGGAGCCCGAAGCAGAGGGCAAAGAGAAGAAGAAGGAAGCACGGCGCAGGACTCCGCTCGAGCTGCTGAAGAAAGCGGAGCCCGCGACGACAACCCCCCCCGCGGACGAGACCGCGGAAGCGAAGCCGGAAGTCGAGCCGCCGTCGGTGGCGAAAGCGCCGCCGCAGCCGGGCGCCGTCGCCGACCCCGGAGCCGCCGCGACCCCGGAGGGAGCGCCGGCGCCGGAAGGGATGGAGGCGGCGCCGGAAGGCAAAGCTCCGGCCCCCGCACCGGTGTCTGGCGAAACACCCGCACCCGCCGAAGGGGGCGCGCCCAGTGCGCCGGCGCAGGCGACCGCCGGCAAGGCGCTCGAAGCGATGGGTGCGCCGGCCGAGAGCCGCGCGGCGGTGAGCGCGGGCGGCGGTGCGGCGGCCGCGAAAGCACCGGCGCCAACGCCTGCACCGGCGGCCGGCGGTGGCGGTGGGGGTGGTGGGGGCGGTGGTGCGGCCGCGCTCGAAGAAGAGGGACCGGAGTCGCCGGAAGCTGAAGAGACCGAAGAGAAGATGGCGGAGGCGGAGCGCGACGAGGACGACAGCGCGTCAGCCGAGCCGGAGCCGTCGGACGAGGACCTTTCGGCTGAGAAGTCCATGGAGGAGAGCGACACCGCCTCTGATGCCGAGAACGAGGAACAGGCGAAAGCAGCGGCGGAAGAAGAGGAGGCCGCGAAGCGCGCACCTGACGAGCCGCAGGCAGAAGAGGAGGAGGATGCACCACCGGCGGAGAGCGTGGAGCTGCCCGCCGCGGAGCGAGACGCTGCGCTGGAATCGCTTGGCGACGGCGGAGGAGCCGAAGGTGGAGCTGGTGGCGGTGGCGGTGGCGGTGGCGCCATCGCGGATAAGGAAGAGCCGGCGCCACCCGACGTGTCGACCGCACCGCCTGCCGAGGCGATGGCCACCGTCAGCTCGATGAAGGTGGGCCAGATCGCCGGCGCGGTGGCCAGCGTCAGCGCTGCCGTGGACAACAAGGTCTCGGAGAAAAAGTCGGACCTCGCGGCAGACCCGCCGTCGATGGAGAGGCCCTCGGGTGCGCCGGAAACGAAGGACGCTCGCGGGGGCGCCGAGGCCGAGGGCGAAGGAGCGGCAGCCGAAGGGGACGTCGAAGAAGTCGCAGCGGAAGGGGAGAGCGTCTCCGCCGAAGAACAGCTCGAAGAATTGCCCGATCCAGGTCCCTCGCCGACGGACGATGTCTCCACTCCCGCCGTGCGCGGCAGCGAGGGCGGCGAGATGTCCGACGAGGACATCGACAACATCGAAGCGGCCATCGACAACCTGCCGACGACTGATCCCGCGCTCGCCGAAACCGCCGGCCCGCCGCCGGTGGTGGAACTGGCAGGTGAGGCCGATCCGGCGGTCGCCGAAGAACAGCGCACGCAGCTCGATGAAACGACGGCGAACCTCGAGACCGAAGGTGCGGCCGACGCCGCCGCGGACATGGGGGAAAACGAGATCTACCCCGTCGTCCCGGACGAAACCCTCACCGCCACGGCAGGCGGCGAAGGGGGCGCCGGCGGCGGCTCCGCGGTGGAGGTCGACGACGACACGGCCGCGATCGTGGCGGAGGAGAAGGAAGGCGACACCGTCCGCGCCGAGGCTTCCGCCGCGCAGGGGGAGATGGCGCAGGCAGAAGCCGATCAGCAGACGGAGGAAGCAAAAGAGCGCACGGACCACGACCAGAAGGTCCAGCAGGCGGTCGAAGAGAACGAGTCCCAGCAGACGGAGCAGCGCGCCTCGGCCAAGGCGGAAGTGGAAGCGAAGCGCGGCGAGTGGACCACCGAGCAGCGGTCGATGGTCGACCAGTCGCGCACCGACGCCGATTCGGCCATGACCGAGGCGGACAGCACCGTCGAAGCCGAGCAGACGGCCGCGGACGAGAAGGCCGAGCAGGAGATCGAAGCCGGCAACGAGGAAGCGACGACCGCCCGCAAGGACGCGGAGCGCGACGCCAAGCAGGAAAAGAAGGCAGCGGAAAGCGAATCCGACGGCTTCTTCGGCTGGCTCGCCTCCGCGGCGACGTCGTTCTTCAACGGCGTCATCTCCGCCATCGGCGCGGTGTTCGAGGCGGCCCGCGCGCTCGTCAAGGCGGCCATCGAAGCGGCGCAGAAAGCGGCGGCCGCAATCATCGACGCGGCGCGCAACGCCATCATCGCCGCCATCCGCCTGGCCGGCGACGCGCTGATGGGCCTCGCGGACGTGCTCCTGGCCGGCTTCCCCGAGCTGCGCGACCGCGTGAAGGGCGCAATCAAAGACACGGTGGCCGCCGCCGAAGACGCCGTCAACGAGCTCGCCGATTCACTCAAGCGTGGCATTCAGGAGCTGCTCGATGCCCTCGGCAAAGCGCTCGACGCCGTGCTCGGACTGCTGGAGAAGGGGCTGAAAGCGGCCGTCGAAGCAGTGGCCGCCGCCGTCAAGGGGGCGATCGCCGCGGCCAAAGCAGCCATCGACGCACTGGCCACCTTCGCGCAGCTCGTGCGCGACGTCGCCGCCGACCCGGGCCAGTGGCTCGCCAACCTCGGCGCCGCCATCATCGACGGCATCCAGAACCACCTCTGGGCCGCGCTCAAATCCGCGGTGAAGGAATGGTTCAACGCCAAGCTCGAGGCGGTCCTCGGCATCGGCGCCGCGATCTGGGAAGTCTTGAAGAAGGGCTCCATCACGATCGCCCAGGTCGGACAGATGGCCTTCACCGCGTTGAAGGCGGCCATCCCCATGATGCTCATCCAGCTCCTCGTGGAGAAGCTGGTGGCGATGATCGTCCCCGCGGCCGGCGCGGTGATGGCCATCGTCGAAGGACTGCAGGCGGCATGGGGCACGGTCAGCCAGATCATCGCCGCGATCGGGAAGTTCATCACGTTCCTGAAAGCGGTGAAGACGGGCGGCGCCGGACCGCAGTTCGCCGCCGCCGTCGCCTCCGCCGCGGTGGCCGTGATCGAGTTCGTCTCGAACTGGCTGCTGGCGAAGCTGATCACGCCGGCGAAGAAGGTGGGCGGCAAGGTCAAGGCGATGGCCGGCCGGATCATGGCCAAGCTGAAGAAGCTCGGCCAGAAGATCGCCCGCGCCGCCAGGAAGGTCGTCGGCAAGATCAAGAAGGGGCTGAAGAAGCTCGGCAAGAAGCTCGGCCTCGGCAAGAAGAAAGGCAAGAAGTCGAGGACGAAGAAAGACAAGGCGAAAGCGCAGGATCGTCTCGACAAGGCGGTGCGCGAGCTCGTCCCGAAGATCAAGGGAATGTCGCGCAAGGGGCTCTCCGGCCTTCTGCTCCGGCCGCGGCTCTTCGCATGGAAGACGATGTACCGCCTCACGCGGCTGTCGCTCGACACGTCAGGCGAACAAGCAACCGTGCGAATGGCGGCGAACCCCGAGGCGACGCCACAGGTCGGCTACGTCGCGAAAGGCGAATTCCTCCGCCGTCTGACGTACGAATGCGCAAAAGAGCTGGTGCATGACGACCCGACCGTCGCAGCGACAGCGGCAGGAATGACGGGCAAAGGAACGAAGGCGAACCCGATCAACGTGCCGGCCGGTCCCGGCATCCCCGCGCTTGTGAAGTTGTCGGAAGAAGGGAAGCTGCCGGGCTTCACGAGCGCCAAGCAGCGCACGTTTTCACACGACGGCGTCTCCGTGGTCGAAACACCCGGTCAGGGACGCGACCCGCGCAATGCTTTCGTGGAAGGAATCGGCACCTATCGCGGCCTGCCGCGTGCGCTCAGCCGGATGCGGAAGGGAACGGACATGACCGAGGCGGACATGGCCATCGCCCTGCGCACCTTCACGCAGAGCGGCGTCGTCGATCCTCGGCTCAAAGGGAAGGAAGGCTCCCTCGCGGCGATGCGTCACCTGATGTTCGGCCGCGAAGGCATGCGCGGGCCGCAGGCCCTCGTGCAATCGATGATGACGATGGACATGATCGCGAGTGGTGCGAGCTCGGAGCGCGATGCCTTCCGCCGCTTCAAGCCGGAGATGCGCGGGCGCTTCGCGAAAGGCGGCACCGGCGGTGGCAACCTCGCGTACACCATGGCGGGGTCGTCGCGCGCGTCCCGCCGCCTCTACAGCGAGATCGCCGACCCGAACAGCCGCGCCGCCAAGACGAAAAAGCGCCGGAGCTTCGCCGCACGGCGCATGGCCGCGCGCGAAAGCCGCCAGATCGCGGCGTGGATTGCAACGGAATTCGGTCCTCAAGCACTCATCTACGTGGACAAGGCAACCGCCGAGCGCGAGCTGAAACGGATCATTCTCGAACGTCTCCGGCAGTTCTACCTCAGCAGCCAGAATGTGATCCAGGAGCCCCTGAGCGGGGCAGAGGGCGACGACTAACCGATGCGACGACTTCCTCTGCCACCAGACCTCGTACGCGACGACGTCACGCGCGCCGTGTACAAGCTCGGTCTCGACATCGCGAACTACGTCGCCGCCGCCGCCGACCAACCGTTGACGGTGACGTACGGCGATCGCGATCGGCAGACCTGGCTGCACTATGTCGACGATCATGTGCTCGGCGTCGCGTATGTAGCGATCGACGGACAGGCTGTCGACGAGTTGACGGCGCGCTTCACGGCGGCCGTACCTGTGATCGACGCTGCCCAGCTCGACGAGCGGATCGAGAGCGCCGGGAGTGAAGACGCGCTGCGGCATGCTCTCGGCGCCGCGTTCCTCCTCGCGCCGCCGATAACGGACCGTCGGTTTCGCGGCTACTTCGACCGCGCCTTTACGCATCCCTCCGCCGCGATACGCCGCTACGGAGTCATCGGCGCCGGCTATGCGGGCTGGCCGGAGCTTGCCACCTCGCTGCAAACCCTTGCTGAAAACGACTCCGACGAAGAAGTACGCGCGGCCGCGAACCGGATGCTCGGCGCCATGCAGCGCCTCCGGCAGGAGAAACAGGAGTAACGATGCCATCCGACTTCCCAGGCCGTCCCCGATTCCTCAAAGGTGCGCTCGTCATTTACGACTCGCAGGAAGCCGGCGGTCCGCCGCCGCGCGTGCTCGGCTTTCAGTACAACCCCGAGACGGTCAAACGTCAGCTCGAGCGGCGCGCCGTGGAGGCCAAAGGCGGAGGCACGCCGAACAAGGAGGACCTGCTGCGCGCGCAGGGACCGCCGACCGAGACCATCACGATGACGGTCACGATCGACGCCAGCGAACAGCTCGAAGCGCCGCACCAGAATCAGGGCGCCGTCGACAGCGGGATCTATCCCTATCTCTCGATGCTGGAGATGCTCCTCTACCCCTCCAGCGCCAAGGTCGAGGAGGTGAAGAACCTCGCCGGCGCCGGAGAGGTGCAGATCAGTCCCGCCGACCTGCCGCTCTCGCTCCTCGTGTGGGGGGAGTCGCGCGTGGTGCCGGTCCTCATCACCGGCTTCACGATCAACGAGTCGGGCTTCGACGTGAAGCTCAACCCGATCGCGGCCACGGTCGAGCTGAACATGAAAGTCCTGACCTATCTCGAGCTGAAGAGCGGAAGCGTTGGCCGCGACGCTTACCTCGCGTATCAGCAGCACAAAGAACAGCACGCGCAGTCGCTGCAACCCGACCGCAACGAACAGAGTGTCCGCGACCTCGTCGCCGGCGCTCGCCCGAGGTGAGCTGATGTTTTTCAAAGGGAGCCGATACGCGAAAGTAGACGAGGCCACGCTCGTGACCGAGGACGGCCGCGAGCTGCGCTACAAGAAGACGCGCTTCATCGGCCGCGCCACGGCGCGGCAGGGGCACGTCGTCGGCGAGAGCGAGCGGCTCGACCACATCGCCTGGCGCTACTACCGCGACGCGGAGCGCTTCTGGCGCGTGTCCGATGCGAACACGGTCCTCTGGCCCGACGAGCTGACGGAAGAAGCGGGACGGACGATCGCCATCCCGGCCTCGGAGGAATGACGCGATGCCGTCTGCCTCGAACGCGATCTCGTACAAGCTGACCGTCGGCGGCTCCCCGATCCCGGAGGAGCTCGCGTCGGCGATTCAGCAGGTCGAGGTCGAGGAGCACGCCGAGATGGCAGCCATCCTCCGGCTGCGCGCGGCGGTCGGCGTTCGTCCGGACGGCAGCGGCTGGACGGTGCTCGACGACGGCACGTTCCAGCGCCTCGCGCGCGTCGGCCTCTCCGCCATCGCGGGGAGCTCCGGCGCGCAGACGCTCATCGACGGCTACGTCATCGAATCCTCCGTCACCTTCTCCCCGGAGCCGGGCGGCTCTGTGCTCACCGTCGTGGCCATGGACGGCTCCGTGCTGATGAACCTGGAGGAAAAAGTACGCCGCTGGCCCGCCGCGGCCGACAGCGACATCGCCTCCACGATCTTCGGCGAGTACGGCTTCTCGGCGCGCGTCGCCGCCACCGCGCAGGCACACGCTGAAGAGCAGCAGACGACGATGCAGCGCGGCACGGACATCCAGTTCCTGCAGACGCTCGCACGCCGCAACGGCTACGAGTGCTACGTGGAAGTGGCGGCCGACGGGAGCGAGACGTTCGGCTTCTTCCAGCCGCCCGACATGCAGCAGCCGCCGATCGGCGTGCTTTCCATCAACCTGGGCGAAGCGACGAACGTGGACGCCTTCCAGCTCCGCCACGACATGCTCCGCCCCGTTCACGCTAAGGTGAAAGGGCTGGAGATCGAGGACGCGAGCGAGCAGCTCATCACCGCTGAAGGGATGTCGCTGCAGGTGCTCGGCAGCGACAGCACGGTCCCGGCGGACCAGCCGCGCACGGTGCTGCTGGCGCAGACGGGGCTCGCCTACGGCGGCGACTGGCAGACGCTCGCGCAAGCGGTCGTCGATCGCTCGTCGTGGGCCGTGACGGCCGAGGGGGAGCTGAATACCGCCACGTTCGGGGCCATTCTGCGGGCCAGGCGAATGGTGTCGGTGCGCGGCATCGGGCGCCTCTTCTCCGGTGCCTGGTACGTCCACCGCGTGCTGCACACCTTCTCCGCGGACGGCCACAAGCAGCGCTTCACCCTGCGGCGCAACGCCACCGGTCTCGCGGGCAACGAGACTTTCACGGAGGAACGATGACGCCGCTCTTCGAGCGCGACCCCGTCCGCGTCGGCCGCGAGCAGCAGCGCTACTTCGGCAAGTACCGCGGCATGGTCGCCGACAACGCCGACCCGCTGGCCATCGGCCGTCTCCAGGCCACGGTGCCGGAGCTCCTCGGCAGTGAGCCGACCGGCTGGGCACTCCCGGCGTTGCCGTATGCCGGCGAGAACATGGGCCTCTATCTCATCCCGCCGCCGGGCGCGGGGGTGTGGATCGAGTTCGAGGCCGGCGACGTCTCACGCCCGATCTGGAGCGGCTGCTGGTGGCGCGAAGGCGATCCGCCGGCCGCGTCGCCGGCCACCAAGATCCTCCGGAGCGAAAAGGGGCTGACGGTCTCGCTCGACGACGACGAGGAGTCGATCACGATCAGCGACGCCGACGGCACGAACCTCCTCGTGCTCAAGTCGAAGGAAGGAACGATCACCCTCTCCGCGAAGCAGAAAGTGGTCATCGAGTCGCCGTTCATCGACATGGTGCAGGGCGCCGCGCACCCGACCGTCTTTGGCGACGACCTGCTCAAGTGGCTGACGCAGTTCGTGACCACGTTCAACACCCACATGCACGCCGGCCAGACCGCCGGGCCGTTACCAGTCACGCCGATGATCCCCGCGGTGCCGCAGGCCCCGCCCGAGCCAACGATGCTGTCCATGAAGGTGAAAGCCGGATGACCGCGCACTCCTTGCACCCGCGCACGGGGAGACGACGAGGGGGCCTCCC
>DASWMP010000363.1:0-18599 GCA_036399695.1 Thermoanaerobaculia bacterium
TTGCTGCCCGCGCGGGCCGGCACTCCAATCGTTGCTACGGGGCCAGGGCCAGGCCCGGAGTGCTGGACCTCAGAGCGAACATCCCGACGACCCACTCGACGCCGGCGATGGCGGCTCGCATGATCATGCCGGGGGCCCGCCCCAGCAGCCAGACGGCGCGCGCCATCATCTGCGCACCGGCGGTTACCGGTCTCGGAATGGCGATCGGCCCCATGTTCTGCATCGCCTGCGCGGCGAGTGCAGCGGCCAGGGCGGCAGCGGCGGCGGCCATCGCCTCCGGCTCCAGTTCCATGAGCTCCTTCTGTCCGACTCTCGAGTAGATGACGGCGCCAGGGCCGAACCAGGAGTGTCCTTTGACCCACATGCCGTCGACTTCATTCGGCGACGGGTCACGGAAGCTCCAGTCGCCCATGTTCCAGCCACCCGTCTCCGGCCCCCGGCGCAGTCCGCTGTCTTCGTTCATGACGATGTTCAGCGCGATGACGTATGCGAGGCACTCGCCGTGGACGCGGGCGAGACCATCCGGGGTGAGCGGCTTGATCTCGTAGACGTCGCCGTCGAAATACTCGCGGAGGTCGGGACGCGTGCCGAGGCCGCCGCGCTTCTTGCCGACACCCGCGCCCCAGTCGCCCTTCGGAATCCAGCCGTCCACGACCGCCCAGCCGTCGTCCGGCCACTGTCCCATGAGCGACAGGTAGAAGCGGCCGATCGAGCCGTGCGCCTTGTTGCCGTCGCTCAGGCTGACATGGCCCGACGGGTCGATGCGGCTCGCCGGGTTGTTGAGCGCGTAGATGTAGCGGTTGAACGTCTGCGGGTTGTTCTCCGTGCCGTGATACGAGTCGATCTGGATGAAACGTCCGAGCGACGGGTCGTACTCGCGGGCGCGGAGGTGATACAGGCCGGTCGAGCGGTCGAGGCGCTCGCCTCGGTAGAAGTAATCGTTAGGCGTGAGCCCGGTCCGTGAGGTGATCTGGCCAAAGGCGTCGTACGCCACCGTGTCAGTCACGTTGCCGCTGGCATCCGTGAGCGCACGCACCGAGCCGAGACCGTCGTAGAGGTAGAAGACTTCCCGATCGGCGCGTTCTGCGCTGATCAGTTCGTGACCGTAGGTGTACGCGGCCACGACGTTCTTCGCCTCGTCGCGCTCGAGAACGACCTGCGCTGCCCTGGCCGTCATGTCGAGGACGTACTCGCGCACCACGCCGTTGTCGGCAGAGCGCACGCGCTGCCCCTGGGCATCGTAGCCATACGTCACCGTGTGGCCGCCCGCGAGCGTCACGCCCGTGAGCTGCTTCTGAACGTCGTACGAGTACTCCGTGGCCGCGCCGGCGGTCTTGATGTTGCCGCTGCGATCGTACGTATAGGCCTTCAGCCCGTCGGAAGTGAGCTGGTCGAGCTCGTTGTAGCTGTAAGGGGTGGTGGTGCCGGTCAGCAGGTCGGTCACGCTCTTCCGGTTGCCGGTCTCGTCATAGTCGTAATCGACCTTGCGCGTGACCGTACCGTTGGCGGCGCGATGCGTCTCGACGTCGAGACGCGCGAGCGCGTCGTACGCGAAGAGCATCGACGCGCCGTCCTGTGACTGCACGGACGTGCGGTTGCCCGACTCGTCATAGCCATACGTCTCGGCGAGGATAGTCGTGCCGGCGCTGTTGACCGTCACGATGGTCTCGACGAGGTTCAGTACGTTGTACGTCTTCGTCGTGGTCACGCCGTTCGGGTAGACGATCTTCGTGACGTTGCCAACCTTGTCGTAGCTGTACGAGGTAGCGTGACCGTGAGGGTCCGTGACCTTCGAGAGGCGGTTGACTTCGTCGTACACGAACGTGGTCGTGCCGTCGGGCGTGACCATCGTCTCGCGGTTGCCGCTCTTGTCGTACGTATAGGTGATGACGGTGCCGTCGGCCTGCTTCACGCGCGTCACGTTGCCGCGTACGTCGTAGTCGTAATCCGTCACGCCGCGCGCATCGGTGATCAGATCGGGACGTCCGTCCGCCGTGTAGGTGTACCAGATGGACGTGCCGTCCGCGCGGTCGATGCGCGAGATGCGATTGCGGCTGTCATACGAGAACGTCGTCTTGCGCCCCTCACGGTCGGTGGAGGTCTCGACGACCGTCGCGCCTTTGTAGGTGAAGCTCTCGCTGCTGCCGTCGGCGTACGTGCGCTGCGTGATGCGATTCAGCTCGTCGAACTTGTATGTGACGGTCTGCTGCTTCCCGTTCGTGACGGTGGTGCGGTTGGCGTTGTCGTCGTAGCCGAAGGAGGTGACGACACCGTTCGCCTCCGTCACGCGGGCGAGCATGCCTTCACCCGTCCAGCCGTACGCGGTGGCGTGGTTGCGCGGGTCTGTGACCGACGTGAGGTTCCCGACCTCGTCGTGACCGTAGACGATGGATTTGCCATTCGGCAGCGTCTTCTGCTTCAGACGCTCGAGCCCATCCCAGACGAAGCTGATCGTGTGCTGGTTCGCGTCCGTGATGCTCTCGAGGTTGCCGACGCCGTCGTACTCGAGCAGCGTCTTGTTCGAGAGCGCGTCGGTGATGGACGTCCTCTTGTTCAGTGCGTTCCACGTGAAGCTGGTCTTGTAGCCACGCGGATCGGTGACCGACTTGCGGCGGCCTTCCGCGTCGAGCTCGTACGTGTACTCGATGCCCGGGGCGAGGACGAACTTCTTCTCCTGGCCGACGTCGTCGAGCTCCACGTACGTCACGAACCCGCCGGTCCGCGTCACCCTCGTGACCGTGTCCTCCGGATCGTATTCGAGCGCGATCTCGGCGTCGTCCGGCAGCTTCGCCGAAGTCGGCAGCCCCTGCGCATTCGAGGCGACGGACGTGCGGTTTCCGCGCGAGTCGATCACGGCCGAGACCATGCCTGCGGCGTCGTACTCCGTCGTCTCGGTGTTGTTCAGATGATCGGTCTTCGTGGTCAGGCGTCCGGCATTGTCGTAACCGTACGTCGTCTTCTGGTTGTTCGGATCCGTGACGGTGAGCACGCGGTTCATGTTGTCGTACGTGTACGACGTCACCTTGCCGCGCGTGTCGATCTCCTTGCTCAGGTTTCCGGCCGTGTCGTATTCGTTGCGGCGGACGTTGTTCTTCGCGTCCGTCAGCGTCTCCATGTTGCCGAGCGGGGTGTAGGTGAAGTGCATCTGGCGCCCGTCCGGCGCGGTCATGCTCTTCAGCTTCCCGGTGACGGCGTCATAGTCGTACGACGTCTTCTGGTCGTTCGCATCGGTGATGCTGGTGATCTGGTTGAACGTGTTGTAGGTGTAGGTGGTGACGCGATTCTCGGCGTCCTTCTTCGTCAGCACGTTGCCGCGCGTGTCGTACGTGTAGGTCGTCACCTGCCCGAGCTTGTCGGTCGAAGTGAGCATGTTGCCCTTGCCGTCATAGGTGGCGCTGCGGGCCTTGCCGTCGGCATCCGTGACGCTGAGGATCTTGCCGAGCTTGTCGTACTGGTAGACGATGGTCTTACCGCGGCGGTTGGTCGTCACCTCGACCCGGCTGTCGGGGTCGAAGTTGAACGACTGCGTGTTGCCGTCCGCATCGGTGAGGCCGATGAGGCGTCCGGAGGCGTCGTACTCGCTCCTCACACCGCGGCGTCCCATCGAATCGAAGTAGTCGAGCAGTCCGTGGCTGTTGTTGTAGGTGAACGTGGTCGCGCGGAGCGTCTGGTCGGTGAACTTCGTCAGATCGCCGCGGCCGTCGTAGGTGTAGGTGAGCGTCTTGCCCGCCGCGTCGGTGATGGACGTGATGCGGCCGAGCGCGTCGCGGACGAACGTCACGCTCCGTCCGGCTGAATGCGTCACGCCGTTACGGCCGATCGTCAGCTTGTTGCCGTTGCGGTCGGTGATCGACTTCACCCCGTCCTTCTCGTCGATCTCGAAGACGATGCCGTCCTCGGTCGTGAGGCGGAAGCGGGTCGGGTCGTACACCTCGACGTCGGCGGTGATGAGGTTCTGCGGGCCAGGGATCGGACCGTCGGTCATGACGTCGTTGTCGCCGAGCGCCACGAGCTTGCTGCGCGTGTCGCCCACGGCCTCGAACGAGACCGTCGGCGTCTGAATCGGAACGATGACCTGGCACGCGGGCGAGACGGCCAGACGGAAGCGATGCACCTTGCCGTCAGGGAAGGTGAAGGTGATGTAGCGGGGGACGGCCGCCACGAGGCAGTAGTTGGGGAAGCGGTCGTTCGAGACCGTCTCCTCCCAGCCGCTGCCGAGCGTGCCGGACTTCTCGACACGCACGTCGCTGAGGCTGAGACGCCAGCCGTGGCCGAAGTCGCCGAGACGCGTGTCGCGGCTGTCGTAGGTGCGGGTGACGCTGATCGGCAGGCCGGGCAGCGGGATCTGCAGGTCCTGGAACGCGACGCTGAAGAAGCCGACCTTCAGATCCCCCTCCACCACCGCGCTGACCGAAACCGCCGTCGTCTGATCCGCGGCGTCGGTGGCGACGAGGCGGACCTTGTAGGTGCCGTTGATCAGTACCGTCGGGTCGAAGGTGCCGAGGGTGCCGTTCGTGGGGCCGGTGCCGCTGGAGATGGTCGTCCAGGGGTTCGTGCCTGCGGCTTCGTCGTTGGCGTTGAGGCGGTACTCGAGGCGCCAGTTGGCGCCTTCGCTGACCGTGCCGGTGAAGACGGTGCGCTCGGTGATGGTGGAGCCGGAGATGGGGCTGGTGATCTCGGCCGTCGGCGGCGGGAGCGTCGCCTGGACCGTGATCGTCACGTCGTCGCTCGCGCCGAGGGCCGAATCGTTGGCCGTGAGGCGGAGGACGTACGTGCCGAGGTCGGAGAAGAGGGCGGTCGTCAGCGCGGAGCTCGGGGAGCCGAACGTGACGGTGCCGGGGCCGCTGACCTTCGTCCACTGCACGCTGAGCGTGCCGCCGAGCGGGAGGTTGTCGTCCGCGATCGTGCCGCTCAGCGTGGCCGGCTTGTTGACGACGGCGACGCGGTCGGCGCCGGCGCTGACCACCGGGGCCTGGTTGACCCCTTCGTAGCGGATCGTGACCGTGTCGCTCGCGGCCAGCTCGCTGTCGCTGGCGGTGAGGCGCAGGACGTAGATGCCGTACGCGGTGAACGTGGCCGTGGTGGTGCGCGAGGCAGCGTTCGAGAACGTCACGTTGCCCGGACCACTCACCTTGCTCCAGGTCACGGCGACGGCGCTGCCGGTGGGGAGGCCGTCGTCCGTGGCGGTGCCGCTGAGCGTCGTGGTGCTGGTGCTGGTGGTGGCGTCGGCGCCGGCGTCGACAACCGGGGCGAGGTTCTCCGGGGTCTTGCGATAGGTGACGACGACGTCGTCGGTCGACGTCAGCTCGGTGTCATTCGCGGTGAGGCGTAGGACGTAGACGCCGTACGCGGTGAACGAGACGTTGGTGGAGGCGGCCGTCGCGTCGGCGAAGTTTGCCGCGGCCGGGCCACTGACCTGCGTCCAGCTCCGGGTGACGGTCACGCCACTCGGGATGCCGTCGTCGGTGACGCTGCCGTTGAGTGCCGTCGTGTTGACCGGATCGGTGATCGTCGCGTCGGCGCCGGCGTTGACGGCCGGGGCGATGTTGCCCGGCGTCTTGTCGACGATGACGGTGACCTCGTCCGAGACGGTGAACTCGCCGTCGTTGGCAGTGAGGCGGAGGGTGTAGGTGCCGAAGGCGCTGTAAGACGCCGTGGACGTGAGCGAGGTCGAATCGCCGAACGTCACGTTGCCGGGGCCGTTCAGCTTCGCCCACGAATAGGTGAGCGTGCCGCTCGGGAGGCCGTCATCCGTGACGCTGCCGGCGAGATTGCCGCCGCGGAGGGTGGTCGTCTGGTCGGGACCGGCGTTCACTTTCGGCCCGCGGTTGCCCGGCTTCACGACGACCGTCACGTCGTCGGTCGACGTGAGCTCGCCGTCCGTGCCGGTGAGACGCAGCACGTACGTGCCGGCCTCGCTGAGCGTGGCCGTCGTCACCGGCTGGTTGGCCGGGTTGAACGCGACGGTGCCGGGCGCCGTCACCGACGTCCACTGCACCGCGAGCGTGCTGCCGAAGGGGTTGCCGTCATCCGTAGCGGTGCCGCTGAGCGTCACGGTGGTGGACGACGGCTGCGGCACTTCCGCGATGGCGGCCGGCGAGAAGGTGACGTGCTCCCATTGATTGACGCGGGCGAGCTCGCGCTTCTCGAACGCGGTGCCGTTCCACCGCACGTGCCAGAGGATGCCGGGGTGCTCCTGGGCGACGAGGACGTCGCCGACCATCTCGGCGAACATCGCCGCCGGGGCGCCCATGACGCGCGCACCGGAGAAGTCGACGCCGAAGAAGTTCTCGTTCGCCGGGATGATGTCGATGTCCTCGGGGGTGATGCCGAGGCTGTAGGTGGCGGTGGTGCCGTCCGGAGCGATGCTCCAGAAGCGGCCGCTGTTCTCCGCTCCGGCGACGATCTTGCCGGCCCACGGGCCGTACCTCGGATCGTTCGGCAGGACGGTCATGCCCTCGAGGTGCTCGCCTACGCTGGCCAGACGCGTCGGCACGCCGGCCGACGTGATGCGCCAGACCCCGCCGTGAGTCGTGACGACGATCAGGTCGCCGCCGAAGACGCCGGTCCGGTCGATGTACAGGCTGCCGCGCATCAGGCCCGGCTCACCCGGCAGGGTGATCCAGGGGTTCTGCACCGTCTGGCCGTCGGCCGAGACGCGAAGGATCGCGCCGGGCGTGCCGGTGCCGGAGAAAAGCGTACCGGCCGGGAAGCCGCCGCGGCTCATGCCGTTGCCGTCGTCACGCGCGGTGGCGATCTTCAGCTCGTCCGTGAGTCCGGCGACGCTGGAGAACTTCGCGTGGGAGCCGTCGGCCGCCAGCAGCTCGAAGTTGTGCGGCTGGCCGCTGTTGCTGTAGTTCGCCGAGATCACGACCTTGTTGGTCGGGGCGTGGTGATCGATGCCGATCGGCGAATTGAAGGTCGTGGAGATGGCTTTCAGGGCGAAGGCCGGCACCGACGGGATGCTCGGCAGCGCGATCGTCTGATCGGGGCCGGCGTTCACCACCGGCGCCCCGTTCTGCGGGTAGACCGTGACCGTGACGGACGAGCTGCGCGTGTACTGCGTGTCGTTCGCCGTGAGGCGGAGGACGTACGTGCCGGGGATGCTGAACGTGGCCGTCGTGGCCGGCTTCTTCACGTCGCCGAAGGTGACGGTGCCGGGGCCGTTCTCCTGGCTCCATGAGATCTGGAGCGCGGCGAGCGGCGGGAGGCCGTCGTCCGTGACGGTGCCGTTGAGCGTGACGCTGTTCGCCGGGAAGACGATGGTCTGGTTCGACCCACTGTTGACGACCGGCGGCTTGTTCGCCGGCGCGCAGATGGAGCTGATGATGGAGGCGTAGATGCCGGTGAGCTCACCGTTCTGCGCGGCTTCGTAGTAATCGCCCGGGCCGGACGCCACGTCCTTGCCGAGCTGGCGCGCCGACGTGGCGTTGCCGCCGAGCATGACGGAGATGATGCGGATGCCGGCGTTCTTCGCGGTGGTGGCCGCCGCGCGGGTCGTCGTCGGATCTCCGTCCTCGAAGTCGGAGTAGATGATCATCACCGGAAGCGCGTAGGGATTCCGTCGCACGCCGAGGAGCTCGGTTCGGGCGGTGTTGATCCCGGCGCCGACCAGCGTGCCGCCGTTGGCGTTCATCTCGTCGATCGCTTCACGGACGGCATCGAGATCGTACGTCAGCCCCTGCTCGAGGAATCCGGAGGAGGTGAACGAGACCGCCGCGGCCTGATCCTGGTTGCGCTGGAGCGAGTCGAGGAAGACGAGCGAAGCGTTCCGCGCAGCGACGAGACGGTCCCCGAGCATCGAGCCCGAAAGGTCGAACACGAGCGAGATGTCGAGCGGGTTCTGGTCGGTCGGGCAGGCGGCGATGACCGTGACGCTGCTGCCGGCATAGCGGGCGTCGCCGGCGAACGCTGCGACGATGGACGGCCGCTCCGAAGTACCCGCGTAGATGATGGTCGCCTCGGCATAACCCTCGGCGTTCGTGACCGCGGTGGCGGTCTGGCCTTCGATCGTGAAGGTGATGGTCTTGCCTGCGATCTGCGTGTGCAGCCCCGCGTCGCGCAGCGTCGCGCCGACGGTCAGCGGAGCTCCCGTGAGCACGCCGCGGCCGCCGCTGTAGCTGACGACAGTGGGGCGCTGGCGCACCGTGAAGACGGCCGTATCGGTCGTCGCGGCGCCGTCCTTGTCCGTCACCGTGAGCGTGGCGGTGTAGACGCCGGGATTGACGAAGGAATGGCTGGGATAGTTGCCGCGGCAGTTCGGGATCGTCTGCGTCTGGCCGTCGCCGAACTCGATCCGGCAGAGGAGCGCGTTGCGGTCGACCGCGCCGGCATCGTTGACGTCGAAGCCGATGGCCCAGTCGTCACCCCAGGAAATGGCCTTGTCGATGCCGAGCGTGCCGGTGGGCGCGACGTTCAGCACGACGACCGGCTTGGTCACCGTCCCGCGCACGCCACGGGCGCTGGTGATGCGCAGGGTGGCGTTGAACGTGCCGTTGTCCGTGTACGTGTGCGGGAACGCCACGGCATCCTGGCCGTTGCCGCTGCTGTCACCCCACACCCATTCACGCGCGCCGATGCTGCCGAACGCGGAGGACGACGTGTCGGTGAACGTGATGCTGGAGCCTTCGCTGGCCGGCTGCGGGGCCATGGTGAAGTCGGCGCGCGGCGACCCTTCGACGGCGTACGGAATCGTGCGCGTGCTGGTCAGGCCGTTAGCGTCCGTCACGGTCAGGCTGACGTCGTAGAGCCCCGGTTCGGCGTAGGTGTGCGACGGATCGCGCTCGGCGCTGGTGCCGCCATCGCCGAAGCTCCACTGCCACCGCGTGATGTTGCTGTCGCCCGGCACGGAGTTGTCGACGAAGCTCGGTGCCAGCGCGCCGATCTGCGGCGAGAAGACGAGGAAGTTCGAGAGGGCGAGCTGCGTCCCTCCCCAGTTGTCGATCATGCGCAGCCGGACGAAGCGCGCCTGCGTCGCCGGGAACCAGTAGTGCTGCATGCGCGTGTCGATGTTGCGCATGCCGCCGGTGTAGACCGTCCTCCACTCCAGCGCCTCGAGGTCGTTCGCCACCTGCACTTCGAACCGCCGCGGGGTGTACGCGGTGTAGCAGGAGAGGCAGTCGACGCGCTGCTGCACGCCGACGTGGTCGACGATCCACGACTGCGTCGCCGGGAGGGCGATGGTGAGCTGCTGGTTCGACGCCTGGTTCGTCGCGCTCTGCCAGATCCCGCTGTCGAGGTCGACGTCGATGATCGAGGAGGGCACGAAGCCGGAGGCAGCGGAGGTGTAGCTGATGAGAGCCGAGCCGTCCTCCGGCAGCCCGCGCACGCCGAGCTCGGCGACCGCGATGGCCGCGGCCGAGTACCCGTTGCGGAAGAAGAACCGCACGTAACGCGCCTCGGCAACCCGGTTGAAGTTGATCTGCTGCGCGACCGTCGTCTGCGGCAGCGTGCCGCTGTAGATCGTCGTGAAGGCCGACGCATCGGTCGTGGTGTTCGAGACGCGGATCTCGAAGTCCTTGGGGTAGCCGTTGAAGTCGGGCGTGATGGTGACGCCGTAGAGCTTCATCGGTGCGGCCAGCGCCAGGTCGACGTACTGATCGGTGGCGGCGTTCGTAGCCGAGATCCACTGCGTGTTGCCGTTGTTGTCGAGGGCCTGCTGCGCGTTGTAGCGCGCCTCACGCGTGCTCGACGCGCCGTACATGCCGGCCGCCGGCTGCGCCAGGATGACGTCGAAGTAGCCGGTCGACATCGTCGTGGTGGTGCCGATCGGCGTACGCGGGACGTACTTCACGTACTTCGCCTGGACCGGCGCGAACGTGAAGGACTGCGGCGCCTTGGACGCCGTCATCTGTGCCGTCAGGACCCTGGTGAAGGCTGCGTCGTCGGACGTCGTCGTCGAGACCCACACCTCGAAGTCCTTCACCGAGTCGGTGGTGGAGGTGGTGTCGGAACGCTGTCCCAGGACCACACCGGTCAGCGTGTGGAGCGTGGTGCCGCCGAGCTGAATCTTGACGTACTGGTTGGCCAGCGGGCCGGTCGTGCTCCAGGGTGCGCTGTGCAGGTAGTCGAGCATGTTCGCCGGCGTACCGGTGCTGAAGGCGGCGACGGATGCGCCATTGGCGAGCATGGCGGGGGAGCTGTTCTTCGGCTGCGCCGGCGAGTTCCCCGGCGCGGAGAGGACGTTGCCGTCGCTGACCGGCCCGAGGAGTTGCAGCGTGCCGAGGCGGATGTAGGAGCTCGAGCCGTGGTTGTTCTTCGCCACGAAGCGGAAGTAGCGCGCGCGGAGCGGGCCGCCCGGCAGCGGGAACGTCTGCAGCGTGCCGGCATTCTGGTACGTGCCGGTGAGGATGGAAGTGAAGGCGCCGTCGTCGTCGGTGGTGTTCGACGCGAGCAGCTCGAAATCCTTCACCAGATCGCTGCCGGCCGAGGTGTAGCCCTGCAGCGCGAGCGCCGTGACCGGGCCGGTCACCTCGGCGCCGAGCTCGAACTCCACGTACTCGTTCGTCAGACGGCCGTTGCCGGTGATCCAGCCGCTGTTCGCGTCGTTGTCGAAGAGGTTCTCCGGCAGAGCCGACAGCGCGTTGTAGCTGGAGACGGAGGACTTGTTTGCATAGATGGAGACGACCTCGAGCTCGCGGATGCCCAGCGCGCTCGTGGAGCCGTAATTGTTGACGGCGACGAAGCGGAGGAAGCGCGCGGCCACCGGCGCGAAGGTGAACTCCTGCGCGCCGGCCGCGTTCTGCAGGACTCCGCTGCTGACGGCCGTCCAGGTGACGTTGTCGTTGGAGACTTCGAAGCGGAAGTCCTTGACCGCGCGCTGGACCGGCGCGAGGGAGTCGTCGAGGTTATGGACGCGGATCCGGTCGATCGTGTGCTGCGTGTTGAGATCGATCGTGAACGACTGATTCGTGAGCCGCGACGCGCTCGTGACCCAGAGCGTGGAGAGCAGACCGTCCATCGCCGAAGAGCCGTTGCCGGCGGTCTGCGCGATGACGATGGCGTTCTCCGTGATAGCCGCGATGTTCGCGGGGGCCAGGAAGGTCGGGAAGCCGCTGAGCCGCGATCCGATGACCTGGAAACTGCGCAGCGAGACCACGCCGGTCGAGCCCTGCGTGTCGATGCCCCGGAAGCGGACGTAGCGCGCCGAGACGGCGCCGGAGAGACGGTACTCCTGGATCCGCTCGATCGTGCCGCTGATGCCGGTGAAGACGGTGGTGAAGGCGGCGTCGTCGGTCGTCGTCGTGGAGACGTCGATACGGAAGTTGCGCACCGCCTCCGCGCTCAGACCGTTGAGGATGCGGATGCGGTCGAACGAGCGCGGCGCGTTCTCGGTGCCGGCGAGCTGCACGATGAACCAGTGATCGGCCGGCGTGGCACCGCGCCAGCGTGTCGTCATGCTGTCGTCGAGCGCGTTATCCGCCGGATAGCCGGCAGTGATAGCCGACGAGGCGACGACCTGCGCACCGGCCTGCGTGGAGGCAAGGTTGTTGTCGAGCGTGAGCAGGTTGCGCTGCGGTCCGGCGACCGTGAACGACGCCACCGGTGCGCTGCGCACGGTGATGCGCACGTCGTCGCTGGCCGTCAGGAGCGTGTCGCTGCCGGTCAGGCGGAGGACGTAGACGCCCGGCTTGTCGAACGTGACGGTCGTGCCGGCCGCGCTCGGGTTGGTGAACGTGGCCACGCCCGCGCCGCTGACCTGCGACCAGGCGGCGGTCACGGTGGCGAGCGGTGGGAGGCCGTCGTCTGTGACGCTGCCGTTGAGGGCCACGTCCGCACCGACCTGCGCGAAGCTGTCGGCACCGGCAGTGACGACCGGGGCCTGGTTGATCGGCTCCGCCGCGACGTCGATCGTGACCTCGTCACTGTCCGAGAGCTCGCCATCGTTCGCCGTCAGGCGGAGGACGTACGTGCCGGCGGCGCTGAACGAAGCCGTGGTGACGGCGCTGTTCGCAGCGGCGAACGTCACGACGCCCGGACCGCTCGCTTTCGTCCAGCCGATCGTCAGCGCGTCCCCTTCGGGATCGGTGACGAGGCCCGTCAGCGAGGCATTCGACGGCAGCGTGAGCGACTGGTCGGGGCCGGCGTTGACGTGCGGCGCACGGTTGGCCGGTTTGACTACGACCGTGACCTCGTCGTGCACCATCGCGGCGCCGTCGTTCGCCGTTAGGCGGAGGACGTATGTGCCGGGGGCGGTGAAGGTGGCGGTACTGGCCGCCGCATTTACGTTGGAGAAGACGACCGGCGCGCCGGCGACGATGGCGCTCCAGGTCAGCGTGAGCGTGGAGCCGGCGGGCAGACCGTCGTCATCGACGGTGCCGTGCAGCGTAACCGTATCGGGAAGACGGATCTCCTGCTTCGCACCGGCGTCAATGGCGGGCGGCGCATTGGCGCGGCCGACCGTGATCTCGACGTCTGAGGCATCCCTCAGCTCCCCGTCGTGGGCGGTGAGGCGGAGAACGTAAGTGCCGGGAGCCGTGAAGGAAGCGCTGGTGGCCGGCGTCGCGGCATTGCCGAACGTAACGGCGCCGGGGCCGCTGACCCTCGTCCAGATAGTCGTGAGGGTGGAGCCGGCCGGCAGGCCGTCATCAGTGACGACACCCGCCAGGTTCACCGCGGCGGCGCCGGTGGCGCGCAGGTCGAAGCCGTCGAACCAGACGTCCGTCGTGCTGCCGCTGTTGCGCGTGGCGATGAGGCGGATGCGGATGCTCGTGGCACCGGCCGGCGCGACGCGCGTGTCGGCGATGCGCGTCCAATCGAGCAGCGCCACGGTGGGGGTGTAGTCGAAGGAGGCGAGCGTCTGTGTGGCGTCGCGGTACTCGACGACGACGCGCGGGGCGTCGAACGCCGGTTCCTCACCGGTGCGGACGAAGCCGGAGAAAGCGAAGGTCTGACCCGGTGCGAACGCCCGGATGTCGACGTCCTGCGTCAGCTCGGCCGTCGCGTCAGCCGTGGCGAAGAGCTGCTCCCCTTCCGTGCTGAAGGGGAACGAGCCGCCGCGCGTCCAGGTACCGGAGACGGCGATCCAGTTCGCCACCTGTCCGTTGACGAGCGGCTCTTCATTGCCGCCGTTCGTCAGGAGGTTGGCGCCGATGGTGGCGGTCTGCGGCTCACCGGCGTCCGCGACCGGGGCGATGTTGGCCGGGAGGACGACGATCGTCAGCTCGTCCGCAACCGTCTCCCGCGAATCGTTCGCGGTGAGACGGAGGACGTACGTGCCGTGCGTGCTGAACGTAGCGGTGGTGACGGCGTCGGCCGGCGAGCCGAACGTGACGGTGCCGGGGCCGCTGACCAGGCTCCAGGTGGTGACGAGCGTCGAGCCGAACGGCCAGCCGTCGTCCGACGCCGTCCCGGCCAGGGCCGCGGCGAGCGGCAGGCGGAACTGCTGGTCCGGACCGGCGTTCACGACCGGCGGCTGGTTCTGCGGATGAACCGTGACGATCGCTTCGTCGCTGACGGTCTCTCGCGAGTCGGTGGCGGTGAGGCGGACGACGTACGTGCCGGGCGTGCTGAAGGTGGCGATCGTGGCCGCCTTCGTGGCGTCCGCGAACGTCACGGCACCGGGGCCGCTGACGAGTGTCCAGGTGGAGGTGACGGTCGAGCCGCGCGGCCACCCGTCGTCGTCGATCGTGCCGGCCAGCGAGGCGCCGTTCGGCAGCTCGAGCGTCTGATCGGGGCCGGCGTTGACGACCGGCGGCTCGTTCAGCGGGTCGACCGTGATCGTCACGTCGTCGGTCGCCGTGGCCGTGCCGTCCGTGCCGGTGAGGCGCAGGACGTACGTGCCGGCGGCGCTGAAGCTGGCGAAGGTGCCGGGCTTCGTGGCCTCGGCGAAACTCGTAGTGCCGGGGCCGCTGACCTGGCTCCAGGCGGAGGTGAGCGTCGAGCCGCGCGGCCAGCCGTCGTCCATGACACTGCCGGTGAGCGTGGCCCGCGCCGGCAGTTCGAGCGTCTGATCGGTCCCGGCGTTGACGGCCGGCGGCTCGTTCTCCGGATCGATCGTGATCGTCACGTCATCGCTGCCGCTGGCGCGTCCGTCCGTGGCCGTGAGGCGGAGGACGTAAACGCCGGCCACGCTGAAGGTGGCGGTCGTGGCCGGCTTGCCGGCGTCGGCGAACGTGGCGTTGCCCGGACCGCTGATCTGCGCCCAGGTCGTCACGAGCGTCGAGCCGGAAGGCCAGCCGTCATCGGTGGCGCTGCCCGCCAGCGTGGCCGGCGCCGGGAAGACGAGGAACTGGTCCGCTCCCGCGTTCACCACCGGCGGCTGGTTCTCGGGATGAACGGTGATGACGACGTCGTCCGTGACCGTCGCTTCGCCGTCCGTGGCCGAGAGCGTGAGGGTGTAGGTCCCGGCGGCGCTGAACGTGGCCGTCGTCGCGAGCGAGGCGGCGTTGGCGAAGGTCGTCAGGCCGGGGCCGCTCTTCTGGATCCAGGTGGTGTGCAGCGTCGACCCGAGCGGCAGACCGTCGTCCGAGACGCTGCCGGCGAGGGAGGCGGCGCCTGGCAGCTCGACCGTCTGGCCGGTACCGGCGTCGACGACCGGCGGCTGGTTACGCGGGATGACCGTGATGGTCGTCTCGTCCGCCGTCGAGAGCAGCGAGTCGTTCGCGGTGAGCCGCAGGACGTAAGTGCCGGCGGTGGTGAAGGTGACGGTCGTCGCCGCTTTCGTGGCATCGGCGAAGGTGACGGCGGCCGGGCCGCTGACCATCGTCCAGGTGCTGGCCACGGTGCTGCCGGCCGGCAGGCCGTCATCGTTGACGGTGCCGGTCAGAGAGATCGTGTCGTTCGGAAGCGTGGTGGTCTGGTCGCCGCCGGCATCGACGGTCGGCGGGCGGTTGACCGGGGGCGGCGGGACGTCGTTCTCCGTGATCTCGAGGACGCCGTTGCCGCTGATGTGCAGGCGGTCGGCCGTGACGGTGCCGCGCAGACGGCTGTTGCCGTCGATCGTGATCGTCGAGCCGGGGGCGCGCACGATGCCGTAGAGAATGGCGTTGCCGCTGACGTCGGCCGCGCCCGTCGCCTGGAGGATCAGGTTCTTCGGGGTGGAAGCGGCACCGATCGTCGAGCCGGCCAGCGAGGCCGTGACCGTGTTGATGATGACCGGGCCGGCCAGCCGCAGCTCGCTGCCGCCGCCGAGTTGAAGACTCTGCAGGTTGTAGACGGTCGTCGCGCCGGCGGTGCCGAGCAGGAAGGCCGTGCGTCCGGTGGCGGAGAAGGTGCCGTAGGTGCCGGGCGGCACCGCGACGGCGCCGGCCTTGCCGGAGATGCTCAGGTTGCGGAGTGTCGAGGCGTCGCCGAGCGGCGCCCCTTCGGTCGTCAGCGTCAGGTCGCGCGTGCCGGCCGGAGCGGGCGGGGCGGCGACAGGCGTCAGGACGATCGGGTCCGTCCGGTTGATGACGTGGCGAAGGACGGCGTTGTTAGCGATCGTGAAGGTGTGCGTTGACGGCTGCGCGTTCTCCGTTCCTTCGATCACGCCGGCGAACGACGGCTTACCACTGCCGACGACGATCTGCGGTGTGCCGGGCAGAAGGAGGTCGGTGGTGATGACGTCCGTACCGTCGAGCGTGACGTTCTCGGCGGCGAGCTGCCAGAGCGAGCCTTCCACGCGGCCGCTGTCGAGCACCGGCGCGTGGCGGACGACGGCCAGGGCGTCGTAGACGCGCTTCACGGCCACGAGCGGGGCCACGCCGGCCGGCGAGAAGGTGACGCGGTCGAAGCGCGGCGCGGAGCCGAGCGGCGCCACCTCGAACTGCGTGCCGTCCCAGCGGATGCGGGCCAGGACGCCGGGGGCGCTCTGGGCGATGAGGATGTCGCCGAGGAGGCCGGCGAAGGCGTCGTCCGGCGCGCCGAGGATGGTGCGGGAGGCGGAGTCGACGGCGTAGAAGTTCTGGTGCGGCGGGATGACTTCGACGTCGGCGGCGATGATGCCGGTCGGAATGGTGGCGATGTTGCCGAAGCTGTCGAGCGCGTAGAGCAGCGGCTGCCCGGCCGCGCCGGCGACGAGCTTCCCGGCCAGCGGGCCATAACGGCCGGCGTCGTTCGGGATGGAGGTGATGGAGGTCAGCTCGGCGGAGATGTTGGCGACGCGCGTGGCAACGCCGGCCGCATTGACCCGCCAGACCGCGCCGCTGCTCGTGACGGCCAGCAGTTCGGCGCCGGCCCCGCCGTTGGCGCCGGCAACGTGCAGCCCGGTGACGAGGCCGGTCTCACCCGGCAGCGACAGCGTGCGGAACGAAGAGCCGTCCGCCGCGACGCGGTTGATCACG
The DNA here is from genome assembly GCA_036399695.1 of Thermoanaerobaculia bacterium. GTDB lineage: Bacteria > Acidobacteriota > Thermoanaerobaculia > Gp7-AA8 > Gp7-AA8 > DASVEE01. The sequence continues at coordinate 16,263 of DASWMP010000363.1, forward strand.
CCGGCGGTGTTCGTGGAGGTGAAGACCTCCCCCGCCGCGAAGCCGCCGGCGACGCTCGCCCGCACCGAAGCGATGGCGATGGCGCCGGTGAGGCCGGCCAGATTCGAGAAGCCGCGATGGCTGCCGTCCGCCCCGATGACCTCGAGGTTCGGCGCGCCGGCCACGGAAGCGGCGGCCAGGAGCTTGCCGCTCGGCTGGTGGTGGTCCAGCCCGGAGTGTTCGTTGAAAGCGGTCGCGACCGGGGTCAGCACGACGGCGAACTGGTTCGCCACCGCCTGCGGCGCCGCGACGACCGGCAGGACGGCCGGCAACGCCGCCTCACTGCTGATCGCTCCGGACGGATCGGCCTTGGCCGCTGCCTCGGTCAGCGCGGCCGCCGGCGGCGGACCGAAGTCCAGCGCCTGCAGTGGCGCGGCGCTCCCCTGCCCCGCATCGCGCTGCGCGTGCAGCTCGGCCGCCTGCAAGGCAACCGGCTGAAGGAGCACGAGATACGCAAGCAGCGCGGCGATGCCGCGGCGTGCCGAAAGGTTGCCGAATCCGAAGCTACGCGAAGTGAGGAACGTCCCGGTTTTCTTCATATGGACCGATCTCTTTGGTTTTTGAGACAGAGCCTCCGCCGTGCGCCGAAGCGTCGGGATACGAAGGTCCAGCTCTAATGGCACCGCTAACCGAATTACCGATTTGGACAGAGACAGCCCCCGCACTCCATCCGTGCGGATTGCAGGAACTGATCGGTTCCTAGTTTACGTAATTGTGTGATTCCTGCGAGTCCAAAGTGACGAATCCCCGCCCGCCGGGGACGAAGGGCTGCCGGGGAGGGCCAGGAACCGTGACAGTGACGGAAACGTGGAAAGGCCGGAACGATGGGACAAATGGGACAAATCGGTGCGTGGGGACCTGTGGGACGTGTGGGATGAATGGGACGAAGGGGACGCGGAGCGTGCCGAAAGCTTTGACACTTGCGGTGCCACCCGTCCCTACTTACATTCACCCGGCCGGCAATAATGAAAAAAGGAGACAGTCAATGCTTCGCAGAATGCGTCTTGCTCTACTGCTCACGCTGCTCGTCCTCGGGCTGGTCAGCACCTTCTCCGCGACGGCGGCTCCGCCGTACGAGATCGAGTACACCTACTACTCGGAGCCCGAAAAGATCAATGAGTGCGGCTGGAAGCTCATCGGGTGCAGCGGCACCTATCGCTCCGGCTGCCAGACCTCGTGGTACGACATCTACAACTGGGGAGAGTGCTGATCATGGTTCGCAAACTTCGCATCACGCTGCTGCTCGCGCTGCTCGTCATCGGCCTCGTCAGCACCTTCTCGCTCTCCGCCGCGCCGCCCTACGAAACCGAGACGATCTACTACTCGGAATCCGCCAAGATCAACGAATGCGGCTACAGGTACGTCACCTGCGGCGGGATCTATCGCTCCGGCTGCATCACGTCCTGGTACGACACCTACGTCTGGGGACCCTGCTGATCCGGGAGGCGAGATGACGGACATGGTTGCCATCCCCCAGGACAGGCGGAGCGTCCGCTTCGCCACACACGCACTCGAGATCGGCTTTGCGATCCTCTTCGTCGTCCTCGCCTGGAACAACTTCACGCTGCGGCGGCAACTGGCCGCCGCAGCCGTGACTCCCGCGCGCAGCGGCGCCGATGCCAACTTCGTCGCCGGTGACCGCCTCGGCCGCCTCGACGTGCTCGACCTCACGGGACGGAAAGCGTCGCTCGATCTCAGCACCGGACGCACGCTCGTGGCCGTCGTGAACCCGACGTGCAAATCGTGCGTGCAGACGGTGGCCGAGCTCTCCGCGGCGCGGTTGAAGAATGCCCGCGTACTGTCGGTGGCCAGCCCCGCCGAGACCTCGCCGTTGGTGACGCGCGCCAACCTCGCCGCCTTCACGTCCGTCGTACCGCCGAATCTGAACGGCGACACCGGACGGAAGCTCGTCCACTTTCCTCAGGTGCTCGTCGTCGACCAGGGGACGGTGGTGCGGACCTGCAAGACGGTTGCGGAATGCAGCCGCTGATCGAGAAAGGAAAAGTCATGAACCGCAAGCTGCGCATGCTGCTGTTGCTCACGCTGATCGTCGTCGGTGCCCTGTCGTCTTACGGCAACCCGACACACCAGATCGACACGCTCTACTACACGAACTGGACGTACGTCACCCAGTGCGGCCGTACGACCGAATACTGCAACGGCACCGTGGTCCACACCGGCTGCACCAGCCAGAATTACGAAGTGGTCCTGTCCGAGTGCCTGTGAGTTGGTCTTGGAGTGCGGTGGCGAACGCCACCGCTCTTTTATCCGTGTACCAGAGCGGTGGCGTTCGCCACC
>DASWMP010000364.1:0-6994 GCA_036399695.1 Thermoanaerobaculia bacterium
CAGCGTGCCCGCGGGTGCCCGATATTCGGCGGAATCTGAATGTGGGACAGACACTCCTGTCTGTCCGCGCCCGCGGGCGCCGGTTCATCGACGGCAGAACCAAGGGAGTAGATCGAAACGCACCGTTTTGAGACACCCTCCTTTCGCCACCGCATTCCGAGACTACGGTTCTGTGGGGTGGGCCGCCCTCTCCAGCAGATCCACTGTCTTTCCACCCTCCACCTCTGCGCGCAGGATGTCGTAGGTCCACTTGCCGTCCGTCTTGGTGCCGCGGACCTGCAGTTTCGCTTTGCCTTTTGGGCCGGTGAGGGGGACGGTGATGTCGGCGAAGCCGTCGTCGTTGTTGAGGCGGATCGTGCCGCTGTTCGACCAGCCGGTTTCCATCGGTGTGCCGAGCGCCTCGGCCAGCTCCGGGTTCGCCTGCGCAATGCGCAGGGCGTCGCCGTAGGGAGTGCTGTTCTTCACCGCCGTGAACGCGACGCCGGCGATTGCCACCACGAACACACCAATCCCGACGATGAACAGCAGGCAGCCGGCGGGCACCAGCCACTTCCAGTTGCGGGCGAACCAGTTCGTGCGGGGGACTACGTCGGGCTGCTGGCGGTATTCGGACATGACGCGATTGTAAGCGCACGGACGTGCTCGTCTACGCTCGCGGCCAATCCTTCCATGTCGTAGCCGCCCTCGAGGAGCGACACCACCCGTCCCTCGCACCAGCGGTCGGCTGCTTCGGCGATGCGCCGCGTCAGCTCGCCGTAGGCCTGTTCCGTCATCGTCATCCCGCCGAGGGGGTCGCGGCGATGGGCGTCGAAGCCGGAGGAGAGGACGATCGCCTGCGGCTTGTAGTCGTCGATGACGCGGACGATCTCGTCTTCCGTGGCGCGGAGAAATGCCGCGTCCCCTTCGCCGGCGCGCAGCGGGATGTTCTTCGTGAAGCCGCGCCCCTTGCCGCAGCCGATCTCGTCGGCGGCGCCGGTGCCGGGATAGAACGGATAGCGGTGGATGGACGCGTAGTAGACGTCATCCCTCTGCTCGAAAATGTGCTGCGTGCCGTTGCCGTGGTGGACGTCGAAGTCGAAGATGAAGACGCGCTCGATGCCCGGCTGCTCGCGCAGCCATTCGGCGATACAGGCCGCCGTATTGAAGAAGCAGAAGCCCATAGCCTCGTTGCGCTCGGCGTGATGGCCGGGCGGACGGGCGACGACGAAGGCGCGCTGCGACTCGCCGCGCGTCCAGATGTCGTCGACGGCCGTCAGCGAGGCCGACACCGCTGTCCGGGCAGCCGCGAACGTGGCGCGGGAGATCGGGTTGTCGAGCGAATGGAAGAGGCGCAGTCCGAGACGGCAGGCATCCTCGAGCTGCCGTTCGTACTCGCGCGAATGCACCTTGGCAATCATGCGGTCGGCGTCCGGATGGAGCGGCAGGTCGCGGATGACGCCGCTGCCGAGACCGCTGCGCTCGACGCCGGCGAGGGCCGCATCCAGACGTGACGCGGTTTCCGGATGGCCCGGGCCGGTACTGTGCTTCGTGAAAACGTCGTCCGTGTAGATCTTCAACATGGTGGGGGGCGGGCGTGTAAACTCGCCGCGTTTGAAACGCATTCTCCAGCTCGCGTTCATTGCGGCCCTGACGATCTTTTTTCTCTGGCTTTTCCTGCGGAACGCGGACCTGGCGGGCGTCGGGCGGCTGCTGAGGACGACCAGCATCGGCTGGGTCATGATCGGGTTCGTCGCCAACTTCTGCGCGCTGCTGCTGCGAACTGTCCGCTGGCAGACAATTCTCGACGCCGACAACCCGCCGCCGTTCTACGCGACGTTCTTCGCCAATACGGTCGGATTCATGCTGTCGATCATCCTGCCGATCCGTGCCGCGGACGTGGCTCGTCCGGCCCTGCTGGCCCGCCGGACCACCCACCGCTTCGCCGGCGCCCTCGGCACGGTGCTGACCGAGCGGGTGCTCGATCTGACGGCCATCCTGCTGCTCTTCATCACGTTCGCCGTGCTGCGGTGGAACCAGTACTCGCACGATCCGTTCGTGGCCCGCTGGTTCTTCATCGTGAAGACGGGAGCCATCGTCTCGGCGGTCCTGCTCGGCGCCCTGACGTTCCTCGTCACCGGCCTTTTCTTCTTCCGCCACGTCATCCGCCGCATGCACGAGACGCTCGGAAAGCTGCTGCCGAAGCGCTTCCGCGCCCCCTGGATGCAGTTTTTCGACAGCTTCGCCTCCACGACCGAGCTGGCCAACCATCCCCGCGCCTTCGTGAAGGTGCTGTTCTGTACCGCGTCCATCTGGCTGTGTCTCACGGCGCAGTTCTGGTTCGCCACCCAGGCCGTGCACCATCCGCTGCCGTTCGACTCCAGCTTCTTCGTCACCGGCGTGACGACCGTCGGCCTGGCCATCCCGACGCCGGGCGGCGTGGGCGGTTTTCACAAGGCCTGTCAGCTCGTGCTGGTGAACTTCTACCGCTTCAGCGTCGACCTCTCGGTGGCCGTGGCGGTGCTGTTCCACCTCATCGGCACGGCGCCGGTGCTGGTCACGGGGCTGATCCTCTTCGCCAGGGAAGGGCTGCAATGGCGGGACGTGACGTCGGCGAAAGATGGCGATACCTCTACCAAAGAGCAGGACGCCTGACCCTCCGGTCTGTGATATACGGCCTCGCTGATGCGTTGCCCGTTCTGTGGAAATCTCGAAGACCGGGTCGTCGATTCGCGCGAAAGCCGCGAAGGTGAAGTGATTCGCCGCCGGCGCGAGTGCACGGCGTGCGAGCGGCGATTTACGTCCTACGAGAAGATCGAAGTCCCGACGTTTCAGGTCGTGAAACGCGACCAGCGGCGGGAGGCGTACGACCGCACGAAGCTGATGCGCGGACTGCAGATCGCCTGCAGGAAGCGTCCGGTGCCGCAGGCGGAGCTCGAGCGCGTGGCCGATTCGATCGAAGCGACGATGCAGGACTCGGGCGACCGGCGCGAGATTTCGAGCCAGGAGCTCGGCACGCTCGTCATGGAGCGGCTGCGCCAGCTCGATCCCGTGGCCTATGTCCGGTTCGCATCCGTTTACAGGAGATTCGAAGACGTGGATGCCTTTGTGAAGGAGTTACATCGTCTGAAGTAGCGGGAACAGCCATTGCAGACTAGACGCTTGAGGTTCCCCCGCACGTACGAGAGGTCGAAATGAGTGACGCGAACGAAACCGCGAAAGAAGAGGCAATCAAAATCCCCGACGTCCTTCCGGTACTGCCGTTGAAGGATCTCGTCATCTTTCCCTTCATCATCGTCCCGCTTTCGGTGTCGCGCGAAAAGTCGATCAACGCCGTGGATCAGGCGTTGGCCGAGAACCGCGTCATCATGCTGACGGCGCAGAAGGACTTCCAGAACGAGGATCCGGGCGAAGAGGACCTCTACCGCGTCGGTACCGTTGCGATCATCATGCGCATGCTGAAGCTCCCGGACGGACGGATCCGCATCCTCGTCCAGGGTCTGTCGCGCGCCCGCATCGATTACTTCATCCAGACCGCACCGTTTTTCAAAGCGAAGATCACCCGCATCGAAGAGCCGGTCACGAAGGACCGCGGCCTCGAGACCGAAGCGCTCATCCGCGCCGTCAAACAGAACCTCGACCGCGCCGTCTCCCTGGGCAAGAACATCAGCCCCGAGGTCATGGTCATCGCCGCGAACCTCGACGACCCGGCGCGCCTGACCGACCTCGCCGCGTCGAACCTCGACCTCAAGCTCGAAGAATCGCAGCAGATCCTCGAGACCATCGATCCGATGGAGCGCCTCAAGCGGGTCAACGACCTCCTGACGCGCGAGATCAACCTCCTCACCATGCAGCAGGAGATCTCGTCCGCCGCGCAGGGGGAGATGAACAAGTCGCAGCGCGAGTACTTCCTCCGCCAGCAGCTCAAAGCCATCCAGTCGGAGCTCGGCGAGGGCGAAGAGCTGGCCGAAGAGGTCGAGAACTACCGCAAGAAGCTCGACGAGAAGAGCGTCCCGCCGGAGTCGCGCGAGGAGATCGAGAAGCAGATCAAGCGTCTCGAGCGCTCGCATCCCGATTCGGCCGAGACGTCGATCATCCGTACTTACCTCGACTGGATGACGGGGCTGCCGTGGGGCGTGATGTCGGCCGACAACCACGACCTCTCCCGCGCCCGCGAGATCCTGGACGAGGATCACTACGACCTCGAGAAGATCAAGGAGCGCATCCTCGAGTACCTGGCGGTGCGCAAGCTGCGCGGCCAGAAGATGAAGGGGCCGATCCTCTGCTTCGTCGGACCTCCGGGTGTCGGCAAGACGTCGCTCGGCCGCTCGATCGCCCGCGCGCTCGACCGCAAGTTCGTACGCATCTCGCTCGGCGGCGTGCGCGACGAAGCGGAAATCCGCGGCCATCGCCGGACGTACGTCGGCGCGCTGCCGGGCCGCATCATTCAGGGCATCAACCAGGCGGCCACGTCGAACCCCGTCTTCATGCTGGACGAGGTCGACAAGATCGGCGCCGATTACCGCGGCGATCCGTCGTCCGCGCTGCTCGAAGTCCTCGACCCCGAGCAGAACTTCTCCTTCCGCGATCATTACCTCGGCGTGTCGTACGACTTGTCGAACGTCATGTTCATCGTGACGGCGAACGTCCTCGACACCATCCAGCCGGCGTTCCTCGACCGCATGGAAGTCATCCGCCTCTCCGGCTACACCGATGAAGAGAAGCTGATGATCGCCAAGCAGCACATCATCCCGAAGCAGATGGAAGAGAACGGGATCAAGGAGACGCCGGTCGTCTGGACCGACTCCGGGATCACCCGCATCATCACTGGCTACACGAAGGAAGCGGGCCTCCGTAACCTCGAACGTGAAGTCGGCACCATCTGCCGCAAGATCGCGGTGCAGGTGGCGGAAGGGAAGACGCAGGAGAACTACCGCATCACCGACGCGAACATCGACAAGTTCCTCGGGGCGATGAAGCATTTCGCCGAGGAGCTGCTCGAGCGCGATCAGGTGGGCGTGGCCACCGGTCTGGCCTGGACGGCAGTGGGCGGCGACATCCTCTTCATCGAGGTGACGGCCGTCCGCGGCAAGGGCAAGCTCTCACTCACCGGCCAGCTCGGCGACGTGATGAAGGAGTCGGCGCAGGCCGCCCTGACGTACGCCCGCGCCCACGCCGACGAGCAGGGCATCCCGTCCGATTACTTCGAGACGCACGACATCCACATCCACGTGCCCGCCGGTGCGATTCCGAAGGACGGTCCGTCCGCCGGTATCACCATCACGACGGCCATCATTTCGGTGCTCACCGGCCGCCCGATCCGCCGCAACGTGGCGATGACGGGCGAGGTGACGCTCCGCGGCGACGTGCTGCCGATCGGCGGCGTGAAGGAGAAGGTGCTGGCTGCCCGCGCGGCGAAGCTCAACACTGTCATCCTGCCGAAGCTCAACGAGCGCGATCTCGTCGATGTGCCGGAGCCGATCAAGCGCGACATGACGTTCCACTTCGTGGAGCACGTCGAGGATGTGCTGAACATCGCCCTGCTCGACCGCTCCGCCGCCGAGCAGAAGACCACCGACCGCGCCGGCCGCGAATCAAAGCCGCTCGCGGAGCCGGAACCGGCTCCCGCGGCGCACGATCACGCCACGACTGTCACGACTTAAACGATCAAGGGCGCGCCGCAAGGCGCGCCCCAGTTGTTTGTTTGAGATTGTTGTGGACAGACACTCCTGTCAGTCCGGTTCTCTGGTGCACGGGACAGACAAGAGTGTCTGTCCTACATAGAGGTGCGTTAAACGCGGGAAATCAGCTTCTGCGCGTACGGCACCATCGTGGCGCCGAGCACCACTTTCACGATGTCCGCAACGACGAACGGCGCCACGCCCAGCCCGAAGGCCGTTTCAGGCGACGTCAGCGCCGCCAGCCAGGACCAGCCGCCCAGGTAAATCACGCCGAGGGCGCAGAGCATGGCAGGAATCGCCCGAAGGATGCTCGAGCCCCAGCCGCGCTCGGACAGCCGTCCGGCTACCCAGGCCGCGACCGGATACGAATAGAGGTAGCCGGCGGTGGCGCCGAGGAGCCAGGCCGGGCCGGAGTGGCCCTGCGTGAAGACCGGGAGGCCGCTGAGGCCTTCCAGAAGGTAGAGCGTGGCAGCGGCGGCGCCCCGGGTCGAGCCGAGCGCGATCCCGATGAGGATCACGGCCAGAGGCTGCAACGTCATCGGGACGGGGCTGAACGGAAGCGGAATCGCCACCTGGGCCGAGATCGCAATCAGCGCGCTCGCGCCGACGACCAGCAGCACGTTCAAAGCCGCGCTGCCGCGTATCACGCGATCAATCAGAACCGACGGGATGGTGATCGTTTTCTCCTGCATCGGGACAAGATATCACGCGTATGGCGATGAGTTTGCTACCGTCCCACGACATGCCGAATCAACGTTCGCTATTCGCCGTGCTGGCCGTCGCTCTGATGGTGCTGGGGTGCCAGGCTCCGGAGCCGATCACCGAAGCCAAGGCCCGCGAGATCATCGGTCCGCACATGCAGCGCCGCGAGCCGACGTACGCGGAGGTCCCGCAGAAGGTCTGGTGGGGCCCGTCGGCGCCGAAGGACGAGTACGACGGCCTGGCCGTGCAGACGCTGCGCAAGCTCGAGCAGGCCGGCCTCGTCACGGTGCAGGAAACGACCCGCCCCGACGGCGGCATGGAGTACGTCGCCAAGGTGACGAAGAAGGGGTTCCCGCTCCTCGGTACGGCCCCGAGCATGCGCGGCCCCGTCTACCGCGGCCAGATCTGCGTGAAGGTCTTCGACACCATCCGCAACTTCCAGAAGCACCCCACCGAGCCGACCGTCGGCCACGCGGAAGTCGTCTGGCACTACGACGGCGCCACGCCGCTGTACCCGCTGTTCGACACGAAGATCAACAAGCCGCTGAAGAAGCCGTTCGTGTCGTTCGTGGCGTTCTGGTACGACAAGCACCAGTGGAAGTTCGAAGTGAACGTGCGCACGACGGAGGGGTAGG
>DASWMP010000365.1:0-13763 GCA_036399695.1 Thermoanaerobaculia bacterium
CCCCCCCCCCACTCCTGGATCACCATGTCGCTGGGGTCACACCTTCGGTCTTCTGGGGTCACACCTTCGGTCTTCGGCAAAGTGCGAAGCTCTGACCCCAATCTGGGGGAGCGGCAGTCCGCGCCACCGAGCGACACGTGTCCCCTGTACACCACCCGCCCTCCCCTGCGTACTAGCCCTCGTGCCTAACCTCCGAATCCAGAACCTCACCAAGACCTACCCGAACGGCGTCCGTGCCCTGCGCGGCGTCAGCCTGACAATCGAGAAGGGGATGTTCGGCCTCCTGGGGCCGAACGGCGCCGGCAAATCGACCTTCATGCGCATCCTGGCCACGCTTCAGGATCCGGACGAAGGCGAGATCACCCTGGGGGACCTCGACGTCGTGCGGCAGAAGGATGAGGTGCGGAAGACGCTCGGGTATCTGCCGCAGGACTTTGGGTTCTATCGCGATGCGACGGCCGAGCGGCTGCTCGAGCACTTTGCCGTGCTCGAAGGGATCACCAGCCGCGCCGCCAAGCGGGAAGTCGTCGAGGCGTTGCTGCGGCAGACGAACCTCTGGGAGGTGCGCAAGCAGAAGCTCGGGGGGTATTCGGGCGGGATGCGGCAGCGGTTCGGCATTGCAGTGGCACTGCTCGGCGATCCGAAGCTGCTCATCGTCGACGAGCCGACCGCGGGACTCGATCCGGCGGAGCGGGTGCGTTTTCTCAACCTGCTGAGCGAGTTAGGGGAGAACAGCATCGTCATCCTCTCCACGCACATCGTCGATGACGTGTCAGAGCTCTGCACCCGCATGGCCATCATCAATAAAGGGGAGATCCTGCTCGAAGCCGAGCCGCTGCGCGCGGTCGACGAGCTGCGCGGGCGGATCTGGCAGCGCATCGTTTCGAAAGAGGAGCTGCCGTCCATCGAGCGGGAGCACGCGCTCATCTCGACGAAGCTGCTGGCGGGGCGGCGTCTGGTGCGCGTGGACAGCGAGACGCGGCCGGCCGCCGGCTTCGAGGAGGCGGAGCCGAATCTCGAAGACGTTTACTTCTGCGTGATGAGCGGCCGGGTGGCGGTGAGCGCTTGAAGCTGTGGGAGATCTTCCGCTACGACTTCACCTCCCAACTGCGCCGCTACATGACGGGGCTGTACTGCGTGGGCCTGGGGGTGATGACGCTGCTCGCGGCGTCGACATTCTTCGACGACGTCGTCCGCGACGGCATTCTCCTCAATGCGCCGATGGTCACGACGGCCTGCCTGATCGTCGTGTCGATGATCGGCCTGCTCGTCACCGCCGCGCTCGCGGGTGAGGCGGCCACGCGCGACATCGATGCGCGGATGGAGCCGCTCCTCTACACGACGCCACTGGCCAAGGCCACATACCTCGGCGGACGGTTCCTCAGCGCCTTCGCCGTCAACGCGCTGCTGCTCGCCATCGTCCCGGTCACGCTCGCCGTCTGGACGTTCGTCCCGATCGGCGAGGCGGCGTCGTTCGGCCCGTTCCACCTCGCGCCGTACCTTCGCTCGTACGGGCTGGTGGCGCTGCCGACCGCATTCATCACCACCGCGCTGCTCTTCTCACTCGTCGTCCTCACCCGCCGGGCCATGGTCGGATACCTCGGTGCCGCGGTGCTGTTTTTCAACACCATCGTGCAGGAAGGAGTCGTCGCCGGCGCGCTCGGCAAGTGGGAGCTCGCCAAACGGCTCGACGTTTTCGGCTTCATCATCGGGGCCGCTCAGTGGCGCAGCCGGACGCCGCTCCAGCGCAATACGATGCAACTGGAGCTGGAAGGGGCGTTGCTCGCGAACCGGGCGATCTGGCTCACCGTCGCAATCGTCGCGCTGCTGCTCGTCTACATGCGTTTCCGCATGGCCCATTACGCATCGACGGGTGGCTGGCGGTGGCGGCGGCGTGCCGAGGCCGCGGCGGTCGAGGCGGAGACGAAGCCGTGGACGATCGCGATCAATCCGTCGCGCATCCGCGGCAGGTTCGACGGCCCGACGCGCGTGCGCCAGACGCTGGCCATCGCCCTTCGCTCGTTCCGGGAGATGCTCACCAGCCGCGCGGCGGTGATCATTCCGGCGATGGTGTGGCTGGTCTACGGCGTCGTGCCGGAGCTGCTGGAGTTCGGTCTCGGCACGCCCGGCCGCCCCAGCACCGGCCGCATGGCGCTGCTGTACGGACGGTTCAACGTGAGCGGGATTGCGGTCGGCGCGCTCGTGGCCTTCTTCGCCGGGCAGCTCGTCTGGCGGGAGCGCGACGCGCGGGAGCACGACATAGCCGACGCTACCCCCGTACCGGACGCGGTGTCGCTCATCGGCAAGTTCGGCGGCCTGGTGCTGCTGCTCCTGACGATGCAGACATTGCTGATCGCCACGGGCATCGTCACGCAATTCACCTCGGGCTACTACGATTTCGAGCCGATGCTCTGGGTGCGCGTGCTGCTCGGGATGAAGATGGCCGACTACCTGCTGTTCGCCGCGCTGGCGATGGCCGTACAGGTCGTCGTCAACCAAAAGTACGTGGCCACGGCCATCGTCATGCTGGCCTGGGTGTTCCCGGAGTTCGCGAGCGGGCTGGGGATCCAGCACAACCTGCTGATCTATGGCGCCGATCCGGGTCTGACGTACTCGGATCTCAGCGGCTTTGCCGGATCGTTCGGTCCGTGGCTCTGGTTCAAGCTCTACTGGGCCGGCTGGGCGCTCACCTTCGCGCTGCTGGCGAGGCTGTTCTGGGTCCGCGGTCACAACGCGCGGACGCTGACGCTGGCGCGGCAGCGCTTCACACGCATTCCCATTGCCATCGCGGTGGCGGCGCTGGGGCTCATCGTAGTCGTCGGCGGCTTCGTCTTCTACAACACGAATGTCCTGAACGAGTACCTGACGGACGACGAGGCAACGAAGCGGAGCGTGGACTATGAACGGCGCTATGGACGGTACGCGGATCTCGCGCAGCCGCTCGTCGCCGCGATGAAGCTGCACCTCGAGCTGCACCCGGCACAACGGATCGTCGACATCCGCGGCACGTACCGCCTCGAGAACCGCAGCGGCCGCGCCATCGAGGCGATTCATCTCGTGACGCGGCGCACGAGTCCGGCGACCGGCGTCACGTTCGACCGCCCCGCGCGGGCGACGCACGCCGACCGGGACCTCGGCTACAGCATCTACACGCTCGGCACGCCGCTGGCGCCGGGGCAGTCGCTGCGGATGAACTTCGAGACCCGCCTCGCCAGCCACGGCTTCGGCAACAGCGGGATCACTCCCGCCGTGACGGGCAACGGCACGTTCCTCGAGCACCGCCCCGACGGCGGCGGACGCACGTGGCTGCCCGCGGTGGGCTACCGGCGCGGTGTGGAGCTCGACAGCCCGCGCGAGCGCCGCGCTTTTGGGCTGCCTGCCCGGCCGGCGCTGCCACCGTTGCAGGATGCGGTCGCCCGCAACGAGGAGCGAGGACTCGAGCACATCGAGCTGGAGACGGTGATCGGCACCGACGCCGACCAGATCGCGATCGCGCCGGGCGCGCTGCGCCGGAGCTGGAACGCGGGCGGGCGGCGCTACTTCCACTACGTCACTGACTCACCGATCCGGAACGGGTTCCCGATCCTTTCCGCGCGTTACGCGGTGCATCGGTCGAAGTGGAACGATGTCGATATCGAGGTGGTCTATCACCCGAAGCACGTCTGGAACGTGGAGCGGATCGCACGCTCCGCGCGGGCGTCGCTCGACAACTACGCGCGCGACTTCGGGCCGTATCCGCAGCGGCAGCTCCGGCTCGTCGAGTTCCCGATCACCGGAGGCAACCGGCTGACCGGCCATCCCGGGACTGTCGTCTGGTCGGAGGCGCTGGCGTTCGCGCAGCCGGAAGCGGACTGGCGCGAGGTCGACTTCCCCTTCGCGGTCGTGGCGCACGAGGTCGCCCATCAGTGGTGGGGGAACCAGGTCGTGCCGGCGCGCGTGGAAGGCGCACCGCTGGTCAGCGAAAGTCTGGCCTGGTACAGCGCCATGAACGTGGTCGAGGAGAACCTCGGCCGCGAGCATCTCGGCCGGCTCCTGCAGATCATGCGCGACTCGTATCTCGTCCCGCATCAGACAGCGGAGGTTCCGCTGCTGAAGGCCAACGACTGGCTGGCCGTTTATCGCACCGGCGCGCTGGCCATGCATTCGCTCCGCGACGCGATTGGAAAAGAGAGGGTGAACGGCGCCCTGCACGGCCTGGTCGAGGAGTACCGCTCCGGCAAACCGCCATTCCCGACCTCGCTCGATCTCTACCGCCACCTGCGCAGCGCCACGCCACCAGAGTCGCGGTTGCTGCTGAAGGAGCTGTTCGAAGAGATCACCTTCTGGGACCTGCGCATGAAAACCATACGCGCCGAACGAGCCGGCGGCGGCACGTACCGCGTGACGCTCGGCGTCGAAGCGTACAAGGTGAAAGTCGGCACCGCCGGCCGCGAAACGCGCGTCCCGATGAACGACGACATCGAAGTGACGGTCTTCGCCGCCCCGAAAGCAGGGGAGGCGCGCGGCGCGACGCTCTACCGCCAGCGCCACCGCATCCACGCCGGCGAGCAGACGATCGTGGTCACGGTCCCGAGCGCACCCGCCACCGCCGGCATCGACCCGGACTACAAGCTGCTGGACCGGAAGCGGGAGGACAACGTGAAGGACTTCGAGGGTATGACACCGTCGGCGCGGTGACGGCGAAACAGGCAATCGCATGAACTTCCTGGAGATCGTCCGCTTCGAAGTGTCGTACCGCCTGCGCCGCCCATCGACCTGGATGTTCGCCGGGGCCTTCGCCGGTCTTGCCTACATGGTCAGCAACGGCATGCTCGTCGAGGAGGCGCAGCGCGCCGGCGATCTGCACGCGAACGGCCCCACGAGCATCGCGTTTGCGAACATTCTGATCAGCATGATCGGCCTCGTGATCACGGCGGCACTGTTCAGCGGTGCCGCGCTGCGGGATGTCGAGACGCGCATGCACCCGCTGTTCGCGACGGCCCCCATCACGAAGACGGACTACCTCGGCGGGCGCTTCGCCGGGGCGCTGCTCGTGAATGTGCTCCTCGCGACGGTCGTCCCGTTCGCGCTCATGGCGTTCCTGCAGCCGGCCTTCATTGACGCCGAACTGCTCGGCCCGTTCCGCGCCGCGACGTATCTGCAGCCGTACGTTTACTTCCTCCTGCCGAACATCTTCTTTTCCGGCGCGTTGCTGTTCGCCGTGGCCGTCCTGACCCGACGCTCGCTGCCGGTCTTCGCTACCGCGGCGTTCCTGTTCATCGGCGCGCTCGTCGTCGAAGAAGTCGTGGCGGAGCAGTTCGGGCGGGGCGAGCTGGCCGCCCTCGTCGAGCCTTTCGGGTTCAGTGTGCTGAGCGAGCTGTGGGAGTTCTGGACTCCATTCGAAAAGAACACGCGCACGCTGATCTTCGAGGGTTCGATGCTGTGGAACCGGTTGTTCTGGTTCGGCGCGGGTGTGGTCGTGCTTGCGTTCACGCGCCTCCGCTTTCGCATGGAAACGCATGAACTGCGCGGCGGCAGCCGGAGCAAGGCGGACCCGGCGGAGGAGGAACGCGGACCGCGCCGTCTCTCACCGACGCGCGTCACGGCATCGTTCCATGCCGGCACGCGGCCGCGGCAGATGCTGGCCATCACCGGCGAATCGTTCCGCGGGCTCGTGCTCAGCCGCGACTTCCTGCTGATCAGCCTCGGCCTGATGGTGCTGGCGGTGCTCCTCAGCGGCTCGATGGGCGACAACTTCGGCGTCCCGTTCTGGCCTCTCACGCAATTCGTCGCACCCTTCCTCGGCAGCTTCTTTCCGTCGATCACGATCTCGCTCCTCATCGCCTTCTATGCCGGAGAGCTCGTCCATCGTGAGCGCGACGCAGATATGAGTGAGATTGCCGATACGAACCCCGTCCCGCACTGGGCTCTGTTCGGCGGGAAGCTCGGCGCCCTCGCGCTGATGCTCGTGGCGCTGCAGGGTGTGCTGCTGGTGTCAGGCATGCTCCTGCAGGTTGCCGCCGGCTACTTCGACTTCGAGCCCGGCCTGTACCTGAAGATTGTTTTCGGCCTGCAGCTCACCGATTACCTGCTGCTCGCGGCGCTGGCGATGCTGGTGCACGTCGCCGTGGACAACAAGTACTTCGGCCACCTGTTCGTCGTGCTCTGTTTTCTGCTCACGATGTTCGCGCGACGCTTCGGCCTCGCGCACAACCTGCTGGTGTACGGCAGCGACTCCGGCTGGGAGTACTCCGACATCAGCGGCTTCGGCCCGTTCCTCGGGCCGGTGGCCTGGTTCAAGTTCTACTGGGGCTGCTGGGCGCTGCTCTTTGCCGTGCTGGCGAGTCTGCTCTGGGTGCGCGGACGCGATCGCGGCATCGGCAGGCGGCTCCGGCTGGCGCGGCAGCGCTTCACTCGGCGCGCCGCGGTCACGACGGCCGCTGCCGCACTGCTCATCGTGGCGACGGGCGGCTACATCTTCTACAACACGAACGTGCTCTCGCAGTACCGCACGCCGGAGGAAGCGGCGGAGCTGCGCGCCGAATACGAACGCCGCTACGGCAGGTTCGAGAACGATGCGCAGCCGCTGGTGAAGGGGACGAAGCTGCACGTCGAGCTTTATCCCGAGCGGCGCGTTGCGCACGTACGCGGTTCGTATGCGCTGACCAATGCGTCGGCGACGCCGATCCGCTCGATCCATCTCTTTCTCAATCCTGAAGTGCACAACGGCCCCGTCACATTCGACCGTCGGAGCCGCGTCACGATCGCGGACGACGCGCTCGGCCACCGCACCTACGAGCTCACGAACGCGCTGGAACCGGGGCAAGCGCTGCAGATGAGTTTCGATGTGCGCTTCGAGCAGCGCGGCTTTCCGAACAGCGATCCGAACACATCGGTCGTGGGGAACGGCACATATTTCGACCATACCGGCGGCAGGAGTCCGAATCATCGGCGGTGGCTGCCGCTCGTCGGCTACCAGCCGAACCGCGAGCTGTCGTCGGCGCGCGCCCGGCGGGACAACCGGCTTCCGGCGCGGCCGCTCGCACGATCCGTCGATGACCTGAGCGCCACCGGTTCCGCCGGCCGCGAGCTCATCACCTTCGAGGCCGTGATCGGCACAGCCGCCGATCAGATCGGCGTCGCCCCCGGCACACTGCGCCGGAGCTGGACGGAGCAGGGGCGGCGCTACTTTCATTATGTGACCGATACGCCGGTGAAGAATGCCTTCGCCATCTTCTCCGCGCGCTACGAGGTGCACCAGGAAACGTGGAAAGGCGTGCACATCGAGCTGTTTCACCACGCCGCCCACAAGTTCAACCTGCAGCGCTTCACGCGCAGCATGCGTGCGTCACTCGACTACTACAACGCCAACTTCGGGCCCTATCCGCACAAGCAACTGCGCGTCGCCGAGTTCCCGCGCTACGGCCGCTTTGCCCATGCGTATCCCGGCACGATCTCGTACGCGGAGGCGTTCGGGTGGGTCACGCACGTCGACGAGGATGTGCATTTTGATTTGCCGTCCGCGGTGATGGCGCACGAGATCGCGCATCAGTGGTGGGGCTATCAGGTGGTGCCCGCGCCGGTCGAGGGGGCCGGGATGCTCAGCGAGGTGCTGGCGCAGTACAGCGCGCTCATGGTCACGGAGAAGATGTATGGCCCGGAGATGGTGCAGCGGTTCCTCGGCAACACGCGCATCGAGTACCTGAATCGCCGCGGCCGGCCGCAGCACCCCGAGGTCCCGCTGCTGCTCGTGACGAACCACGACAACCTCGTCTATCGGAAAGGGCCGCTGGTGATGTACGCGCTGCGGCAGTACGTCGGCGAAGGGCCATTGAACGCGGCCCTGCGGCGGTTCCTGCAGAAACATGGCTCCGGCCAGCCTCCGTATCCGACGTCGCGAGATCTCTATCGCGAGCTGCAAGCCGCCACGCCACCGGCGTACCACTACCTGCTCGATGATCTGCTCGCGACAAACACGCTGTGGAACCTGCGCGTCACCGGCGTCACGGCAATGGCGGCAGGCAAGGGCATGTGGCGCGTCACGCTGGACGTGGAGGCGCACAAGCTGCGCGCCGATGGGCGTGGCAAAGAGACGGAGGTGCCGATGAACGACTTTGTCGAGATCGGGATCTTCAGTCCCACGACGAACCCGAACCAGCTCGGAGAGCCGCTGTATCTCGAGAAGCACCGCGTCCGCTCCGGCCGCCAGCAGATCACCGTGACGGTGAAAGGAACCCCGGGGAAAGCGGGCATCGACCCGAACCTGCACCTGATCGATCGCTACTGGCCCGATAACACGCGGCCTGTTGTCGTGGCAGGCAGGAGGCCGTGAGGCTGGAGCTACAGGGAACGATGGGACCTATGGGACAGATGGGACCCATGGGACCGATGCAATGCAGTGCGCAGGAGTGTCCGGCGGCTCCCATGGCTACCGGAACAGATAGGTCCCATAGGTCCGATCGTTCTCCTGTGACCGCTCACATGAAGTTCGGCGTGTGCAGATCAGAGATCGTGCTGGCCTGGTCCGCGGTGAAGCCGGCGTGCCGCAGCCTGCGCATGCGCCCTTCGTGCATCGTGGCCAGCAGCTCGCGGAACGCCTCGTGGCCACGGCGCACCCGTTGCGGGTCGCTCCCGCCCGCGGCGTAGATCGTCAAGGCATCCTGCACCGGCGCCGGTACACCGCCGAGTCCGGCCAGCGTCGCCGCGCGACGACGGACGGCCAGCTCCAGGCGGGGGTACAGCGTCTCGTCGCACGTCAGCGCGTGGCGTACGTGCGCCAGCCCGAAGTGCACGTGACGGGCCTCATCGATACGCGCGCGGCGCGCCAGCTCCGCGGTCGCTTCGTCGGGGGCGAACCGCTCCACATACGACAGCAGGTCGAGAAACGTCCCTTCGCCGAGCACCGACAGCAGAAAGGCCGACTCCGTGAAATCCGTCACCTCGAGGAGCGAAAGCAGCGAGTGCGACGTCGTCGCCGACGAGATGGCCGCCGGTGACACCGTGGCTCTCGCGCGTCGCAGAAACACGTCGATGTGGCGCGACTCGTCCTGCATCTGCGTCGCGAGGAACATCGCCACCGCGACGTACGCCGGGTGCAGGCGCGCGATGAAGCGCGACGGCACGTACAGCGCCGACAGCTCGTTCTCCGCGAGAAACGTCATCACCTGCCGCACCGCCAGCTCCAATGCCGGCTCGTGCCGCGTGATCGTCTCCCAGGGGATGTCGTGCGAGGCGCTCCATTGCCCTGCCACCGCCTGCTCGTACAGGTCGGCGATCTCCGGCGCCGTGACGCGGTCGCGCTCCACGAGATCGAATGGATAGACCGGTCCTCCGGCCTCCACGACCGAACCATACGGCGCGAAGCCGCTCGTCGCATCGGCTCTTGGAGGCAGCTTCGCGCCGGCATCGCTGGCGGCGGCGGCATTGCGCTGCACGCCGAATCGCCCGCGTTGGACGAGGTACCGCGTCGTACCGTCGTCGAGCGCTTCGCCGCCGAGGTACTCGTTGCGCTCGGCGCGGCACCAGGAGGCGAGATCGTCTCCGACGCCGCGGCCGCGCGAGAGGATTGCCAGCGTGCCTCCCGGCTCCAGCAGCGTGAGCGCCGGCCGCACGAGCGCGAGCAGCCCGCCACCGAGCGGAAGGTCGCCGCCGTCGACGGCAATGGCGCCGGCGAGGGCGGGCTCCTCCCAACCAGGCCCACTCATCGGCTAACCCGCCGCGGCGAGTGTTCTCTCCTCGGCCAGCGCGTCGATCAGGCTCTGATAGCCCTCCTCGCGCGGCGGCATCCACTCGCGCAGCCCTTCGAGCTCGAGCAGCCGCCGATGCACCGGATCGTCCCAGCGCATCGCGAAGAGCGTGCGCACGAATGCTTCGCGCTTGGCCGCCGGGAGCGCAGGCAGTGCGTCGAACATGCAGTGGTCGAAGCCGGGCGTGGTGTACAGCACTTCGATGCGTGCCGGATCGACGTGTCCGGCTGCCAATTCCTGCACCCACACCAGATCGCCCACCGCACCCGCGTCCGCTCGTCCTTCGACTACCGCGCGCAGCACGTCGAGCTCACTCGTGCCGGTATCGCCATGCTTGCCGAGGTCCGTATCGAAGGTGATGAGGTTCACGCGATCGAGGTCGACGCCCGCTTCCTTCAGGAAGTGCAGCGGGAGAATGCGTGCCTGCGTGGAGTCACGGCTGCCGACGGCGAGGCGTCGCCCGTGCAGGTCCTGCAGCGACGTGATGCCCGCGTCCGTGCGGACCACGATCTTCGCGTGGAAGTCGCGATCCGAGTCGCGCATGCCGAGTGACAGGCTCGCGCCGCCGGTGCGCTGACGCACGCGCACGTGAGCCAGCGGCGTGTTCCAGGCGATGTCGATGTGGCCTGCCAGGAGCGACTCCACCTGCCGCTCGTAATTCGAGAACAGGGCGAAGTCGAGCGGCGTCCCCGAGTCATTGAAGTACTGCCGGATGCCTTCCCAGATCGTGACGACTTTCGCGTCGTAGGCGACGGCGCCGAGGAGAATCGTGTTGTCCATGTTGCTCTCCATTCAGAACAGCGGCATCCCGGTCAACGCGCGGCCGATGAAGTCGCGCAGATGATCGGCGGTCGGTGCCATGACCCAGCCGGCGCGAGCGTCGCGGAAGAAGCGTTCGACAGCGAGCTGCTTCGAGAAGGCCGCGCCGCCACACGCTTTCATCGCCAGGTCCGTCACGTCCGTGGCCGCTTCGATGGCGGCGAGACGCGACTGCAGGACGAACAGCGGCGCCATGTCCGAGCCGCTTTCGATGACGTTCAGTGTGTGCCCGAGGAGCGCGCGTGACTGCGAGACGCGAACGCTCATGTCGGCGAGACGCGCGCGGAGCGTTGGCAGGTCGCGGAGCGCGGTGCCGGTGTGGGCGAAGCCGGTGGTCTGCATGTGCTGCGCCGTGCGATCCGTCGCGGCGCGGCAGATGCCGTTCGCCATCGCGGCCGTGCCGATGGAGAACCACGGCAGCACGACCTGCAGCATGGTGTTCGCCCCTTCGCCCTGGCCGCTGATGAGCTCTTCAGACGAGACGTGGAGCTGCTCGATCGTGACAGGCGACGAGTCATTGCCGCGGAGGCCGAGGCCGCGGAACTGCCCGTTCGTGCGCACGCCGGCCGAGCCGCGGCGGACGAGATAAATCGTCGATTCGAGCGGCGACGCCGCGCCGGGACGTTGTGCGCTGGAGACGTAGGAGTCAGCGTGATCGGCAGCCGTGACCCACGACTTCGACGCGGAGGTCACGAAGCCGCCGTTGCCGTCGGACTCGAGCCGCGACACGGGCGCCCAGAACTGCGACCGCGAACCGCTCTCGGAGAAGGCGAGCGTCGTGAGGTGGCGGCCAGCCGCCACGTCGCGCAGGATCGCGTCGCGCTGCTCGAGGGTGGGCGAGGAGGCGATCGCCTGCGCCGCGGTCACGTGCATGACGTAGATCATCGCGGTCGACGGGCAGGCCGTGGCGAGCTCCTCCACGACCGCGGCAAAGGTCCGCATCGACTCGCCTTCGCCGCCGACTTCCTTCGGGACGCAGAGACCGAGTAAACCTGCCGCGGCCAGTGCATCGATGTTCTGCCGCGGGAACTCTCCCCGTTCATCGACGCCTACGGCACTCTCGGAGACGACGCCGGTCGCCAGCTTCGCGGCGCTGTCCAGATGGTGATTCTGTTCTTCTTTGAGGTATGGATGGATCAAACGACCACTCCTTCGACCGCGGCGCCACCAGCGCGCAGCGGGGGCGTAAGTATATTGTCGGCGCCCGGGCAACGGGGTCCCCGGTTCGTCTCCCTTTACTTACGTGGCGGGTGCGGTCTCGACGCGGTCAGTAGCGGCGTCGGGGTGCTCCCCGAGGAACTCGATCCATTCCTTCTTCAGCGCGGGGTAGTGCTTGGATGCTTCGACGAGCTCGAGGAAACAGCCGAGCGTGCCGTCGAGCCGCTTCTGCAGCATCTCGTTGGCCAGCGTGTCGCCGTCTCCGAACGCCGTGTGCGCCTGGGCGAGCGAGAACATGTCGGGATAAAGGCGTGTGCCGAGGTGCTCGAGCGGGACGCGCAGTGCCCAGAGGCCGCGGTTTCCGCCGGCCATGGACGGTGAGGCGGAGAGGAGAAACGCCTGTCTGCCGTTGAACGGCTGCGGCCGGAAGCGCGACACCCAGTCGATGGCGTTCTTGAGCACGCCCGGCATGGAGCCGTTGTACTCCGGCGACGCGATGAGGAACGCGTCGCATGCGAGCAGCCGGTCCCGAAACCGCTGCGCGCCCGCGGGGATCCCGTCCGCCTGCTCGTCGTCCTGATCGTACGACGGACAGTCGAAGTCGCTCATCGCCGCACGTTCGACCTCGACGCCGCGCGCCTCCAGGATCCGGGCAGCCACAGCCGCCAAACGATCGTTCCACGAATCTTTACGCAACGACGCGGCGAACAGCAGCACTCGCACATCCGGCTTCATGCCGCAAGGAAGTGCATGACATGCACCAGCAGCCACATGCGCGAATGCTCGTTGGGGTCACGAGTACTCAGTGGGGTCACAGCTTCTTTGAATACTCGCTGGGGTCACAGCTTCTTTCGTTCGCCTACGACACCGCTAGGGGTCACACCTTCGTTGTGTTCCGCCTCACGATGATTCGAAAGCTAAGCGTGTGACGTGACCAGGAGCACTCGTGAGGGGTCACGCCTTCGTTCAATCCGCCTCACGATTGTTGAGCTGAACAAAGCTCTGACCCCAGTCCAGTCGCAAGGTGGCTCTCCCTGCGCGTGGATGGGCGTCGAATGGCTGTACATATCGAGCGATGATCGCGCGGCTCTAGCGAAGATCTGCCGGCCGACAGCGTGAAGGGCGGATCGGCTGCGCGTGAGCAACCATTCAGGTTGACAGCGCAGCAGCAGTGCTACGTACTTATGCAGTGGTAGGAGAGGTAGGCTGCACCTCGTCAGGCGCGAAGCATCTGCAGCGTCCCGTCGAGCTGCTCGAGGAGGCGAGGGTTCGAGCCTAGCTCGTCATCACATCGTCGGATCAGGCGCGAAACATATCCTTCGCTTCGCAGCCTGAGTGCTGCGGCGATACTGCTAAGAGTGACGAGCCCCTCGTACCATCCAAGCCACGCAATGAGCCGGCGGAGCGGCCCCGCTGCAACAGTACGCACGGTCGGTCTAGGCTGATTCGCGATGCGGGCGACAGCACGGACGATCGTCTCAATGTCAGGCCGGCCGACGGCGCGTTGAGGCGTCGGATGCTCTGTCGATCTCGGCTTCGACTCCACGATCTTCCGCATCTTCCGTCGCCAGGCCTCGGTACCGAGATAGATTCCGTTCGTGACCTTGTGCCACAGGCGGTCCTCACGTCCGACCGCCGCGTGCACGAATGAACGGTACTCCGCCTCGGCGAGACCCGGCTCATGACCAAAGACGGTCAATACTGCCGCGCTGTCGAGCCATTCGGGAGCCGGGTCTAAGCCGGCGGTGGCGCGATAGCTCGACCACTGGTGCTCCTCCGGTCGAGCCACGATGCCGGCGCGGACGGGATTCAGCACAACGTATCTGAGGACCGCCGTCAGGTAGGCTTCTTTCTCAATCAGACGTGCGTCGAAGCGGCCCTGAAAAAGGTGTCCTGAGCGCTTGTGACGTCGATTGAACCAACTGGCGTACGTTCCGTTCAGCCACTGCATGCCGCGCGAGAGGTTCGGCTCCGGCGTCTGAACGACGAGATGAAAGTGGTTCTTCATCAACACGTAAGCCATGAGCGACCAGCCGAAACGCCGTACGGTATGCCCGAGTA
>DASWMP010000366.1:0-2033 GCA_036399695.1 Thermoanaerobaculia bacterium
TGACCCCCACCGGGCCCCGAGCCCCGGGCCCCGGGCCCTCGGCTGCTACCATGCGCACCGCTTGGAGTACTTCGTCTCCCGCCGCGTCCTCGTCGACCGGTACCTCGAAACGCTGGCCGCGCGGACTGGCGCGCCGCGAGCGCTCGATCCTGCATTGCGCGCTGCACTGACGTCCCCGGGCAAGCGGGTCCGGGCGCTGCTCACCATCGCGGTAGGGGAGTCGTTCGGCTGCAAAGCGGAGAAGCTCGTCCCCGCTGCGGCGGCCATCGAGATGATCCACACGTCGTCGCTGATCCTCGACGACCTGCCGGCCATGGACGACGCCCTGCTGCGGCGCGGCCAGCCGACGCTCCATCGCGAGTTCGGCGAAGACATCGCCATCCTCTCCGCCGTCGCCTTGCTGAACCACGCGTACGGCCTCGTCGCCGGCGTGCACGCGGAGCTCTCGCCCCGGCGCTGGCCTATGCAGCAGGTCCTGCAGCGCGTCGTCGACGCTGTCGGCTGGGACGGCACCATCGCCGGCGAAGCGGTCGACCTCCACAGCCAGGATGCCCATCTCGATTTCGACGCGCTCGAGTTCATCCACTCCCGCAAAACCGGCGCCCTCTTCGTGGCCGCCGCCGCCCTCGGCGGGATGCTCGCCAACTGCCATCCGGCGCCGCTTCAACGCGTCGAAGTCTTCGCCAAGAACCTCGGCCTGGCCTTCCAGATCACCGACGACGTTCTCGACGTCACCTCGAACCCGGAAGTCCTCGGCAAGGATGTCGGCAAGGACGAGCAACGGCTGACGTTCGTCAAGCTCGCCGGCGTCGATGGCGCGCGCAAGCTGAGCGAGGAACTGGTCGATACCTCCCTCGCCGCCATCGAGCCCCTCGGTTCCACTGCCAGGCCTTTGCGCGAGCTGGCCTCGATGGTCCGCGCGCGCGTGCGGTAGCCGAATCGGTTTCATGGAAACGATCGATCAAAGCGGCGCTTTTGAATTGATATCGCGGAAAGGATCAATCAAAGCCGCGCTTTGAAATCACGATCGCGGAAAGGATCGATCGAAGCCGCGCTTAAAAATCACTATCGCAGAAAGCATCGATCGAAGCCGGGCTATCACATTGATACCCGGGGAAGGATCGATCAAAGCGGCGCTATCAAGTTGACACCCAGGAAACGATCGACGAAAGCGGCGATGTCAACCTCGATATGCGGGGAACGATCGATCAAAACGCGCTGTCGTTTCCTTCAGCGCTCCATCTGCTGCCGGATCAAATGTTCGCCGAGACAGGCCATGACTTCCCCCTCGAGGTCGCGGATGTCCACCGGCTTTCGCACGACCCGCCAGACCCCTGCCTTCGCCCGCAGTTCATCGAGCATCTCGCGTGGAGCGCCGGAGACCACGATCGTTCGCTGCAGCAGGTGAGGCGTCTCCTCACGCATGATCCGCAGCACCTCGAAGCCGTCCACGGCCGGCAGGTTCAGATCGAGCAGGATCACGTCGAAGGTGCCGCCGCGGATGTGCGTGAGCGCGCTCTCGCCATCCGACGCGGTGACGCATACCAGCCCATTGCGCCGCGCCACGGCGCCGAGGAGCAACAGGATGGTTGGATCGTCGTCGATGACGAGGACAGAGTGAAGCGGATCGTCCGGCAGCATCAGTGAATTCCGAGTCGCATGGCTGCCCGCGCGGCGGTGCAGAGAGCACGCCGCACGTTCTCTCTCGGCAGTCGCGCTGCATCATGTCCAAATCGGAACCGGGTGTCCAGAATCCGGCCACCGAACTACGGATTCGCAGGGATATTGACGTCATTAAAGGATAGGAGGAAGTCATCGGTTCGTCTTCATCGTTGGTCTGTCGTTGTTCGCTGCCTTGGCGAAGCTCTCCTGGTTCGTCCCCGTCACCAACCCGACCCCCCCCGGTCTGGGGCAACGACTTCTTCTTCGCCATCCGCCTGATGCCCGTCCGCTAGACCGCTGCGGTAAACCGTAGGGATGTTGGGTCCGGCCAACCCGGCATCCCTACGAGCAATCTCGGAGTGGGGGGGGGG
>DASWMP010000367.1:0-5894 GCA_036399695.1 Thermoanaerobaculia bacterium
CGGTGGCGAACGCCACCGCTCTCCTACACGTGTACCACAACGGTGGCGTTCGCCACCGCACTCCGAGATTAAGACTCCAGCAGCCGCAAAATCTCCCGCAGCTCCCGCTTCACATCATCCAGCGTGCGCGGGCCGGGGCCAGAGGGTGCCGGCTCAGCCGCGGCAGCAGCAACAGGTGCTGCCACCAACTCCCCATCCGTCTCCAGCTTCTTCTTCGCGCCGGCGATCGTAAAACCATCCCGGTACAGCAGCTCTTTGATGCGGAGGATCGTGTCGATCTCTCGTTGTGTGTACAGGCGCTGGCCGCCGCCGCTTTTGTTCGGGGCGAGCTGGGGGAACTCGGTTTCCCAGTAGCGGAGGACGTACGGCTGCACGTCTGCCAGGCGGCAGACTTCACCGATCTTGAAGAGCTTCTCCTGCGCCGCGCGCGCCATCAGGAGCGATTATACGGACGATGGCTTCGGCGGCTCACGTCGCGTCGCGCTGCCGAGGCTCGACGACGTAAGCCTTGCCGGCGGAGGCGGCGGAGCGGGACGGCTCGATCTCCTGGAACACGCCGACGGCCGCTTCGTGCACGTCGTCGGGCGTGATCTCCTTCATGCAGCGGTGATGGCCGAGGGGGCACTCGCGCTGGTAGCAAGGCTGGCAATCGTGCGCTTTGCGGATCACGCGGCTCGCGCCCGGGATCACCGTGCGGTTCGGGTCCGTCGGACCGAAGATCGAGACCGACGGCACGGCCAGCGCGGCGGCGAGATGCAGCGGACCGCTGTCTCCCGTGACGATGACGGTGCAGTGCGCGATCGCGGCGGCGAGCTGCAGCACGTCGCCGTCCTGCCCCGTCATCGGCAGGCCGGAACAGTGCGCGGAGATGCGCTCGGCCTGCTGGCGTTCGCCGGGGCTCGTCAGCAGCATCACGTCGAAGCCTTCCTGACGGAGACGCGACGCCACTTCACCGAACCGCTCGTCTCCCCAGTGCTTGGCCCGCCCGTACAGACCGCCGGCGTGGATGCCGAAGAGCGGCCGGTCGAGGCGGATGCCGATCGCGCGGAGGCGCTTGCGCGCTTTCTCACGGAGGGCGTGCGGGAGCGTCAGGGTCGGGATCTCGTCTCCGACGCGCGAGGCGCCGACCGCTTCGAGCAGCGGCGAATAGTCATCGAGCTGATGGCCGCGCCGCGGTTTCTCCAGCGCGTGCGACAGCAACAGGCCGCGGCAATCGGTGCGATAGCCCCAGCGCTCCGGAATCCGCGCGGCGAAAGACACGGCCGCCGCCCGGAACGAGTTCGGGAGGATGATAGCGCGCTTGTACCGCCCTTCGCGGAGGACGCGGATGCGCTGCGTCATCGAGCGGGTCCACGGCACCACGTCGGCGAAGATTCCGGCGGACGCAAGCAGTGTCGAAACGTTTGCGGGCGCCGCAACCGCCAGTCCGCCTTCGTCGCGGAACCGCTGCTGCAACGCCTTGTAGGTCGGGAGCGCGAGGATGTTGTCGCCTACCCAGTTCAGTCCGATGACGACCGTCTCACTACCCATCAGACACTCCGCTTTCCCCCGTACCCTTCCAGCGATCGTGCATCCATAGCCAGAGCTCGGGTCGGCTGGCGATCCTGCGGGAAATGACGTCGTTGATACGGGTCGTCAGCGCCACTGGATCGCGTTCCTCCTCGCTCAGCATGTCAACACGGATCGCCTCCTCGAACTCGAGGCGATGCCTGGGTCCGTCCGGAATGCAAAAACCGAACACAATCGTAGAGGACGCCCGGACGGCCATCTTCGCCGGCGCCGGTGTCGTCCATGCCGGGCGTCCCAGAAACGGCACCAGCACGCCTTCCCGCGGCTGCACCGCCTGATCCGGCAGCAGCACCGCCACGGCATTCTCGGAAAGTCCTTTCAGCAGCGCCCGGGCCGCACGGCGCCGGTCGATCACCTCGGCGCCGGTCCGGGCGCGGAGCTGCGCCAGGTCGCGCTCGAGGAGCTCGTTGTCCAGTGCCCGCGCGACCGTCCTCACGTTCCGCACGAGCGTCATGAGCGCCAGCCCGCCCACCTCCCAGCCGCCCAAGTGGGCGCTGATGAGGATCACGCCGTGACCGCGCGCCGTCGCCTCGTCCAGCAGTTCGGAGTTGATGAAGACGCAGCGCGCGGCGATCTCCTCCATCGACATCTCCTGCATCCGGACGTAGAGGAGCATCTCACGCCCGAAGTGCCGCCAGCAGCGATGGAGGATGTCGCGCAGCTCCCGCTCCGGTTTGTCCGGGAAGGTGGCGCGCAGGTTCCGCATGGCCAGACGGTCGCGCCCTTTGAGGATGCGGCTGGCGAGCGCGCCGAGACGCGTGCCCCAGCGTACGAGCCCTTCATCCGTGGCGCCGCGGATGAGCGCGGCCACACCGCGGTAGGCGGCGTACTCCACGCGCTGCAGCAGCGCATTCTTTTTTCGTCGACTCATGCTTCGGAATGGGCGCGAACGAGGTGCAGGAGCTGCTCGAGAACGCCGCCGCCGATCTCGAGCTCCGCGGGCAGAGGGATGATGTCACGATCCCCCAGCTTCACGAAATCCTTCTCCGTGGTGACGAGCGTGACCCCCATGGCGTCACGCCGCAGCGCCGCAACGTCATCGGCCGTGTAGCGGTGATGGTCCGGAAAGCCGCGCGTTCCCGTCACCTCCAGCCCCGCGCTCCGGAGCGCGGCGAAGAACTGTTCGTTGTCCGCCAGTCCGGCGAAGGCGAAGACGCGCTTCAGCTCCGCCGGGACGCGCAGACGCAGCTTGCGCGGGACCACGAACGTCGCATCGCGCAGCGCCGAGCGCCCTTCCCGGTGGAACCGCGCGCCCGGAACGTCGATCACGACGTCCGCATCGCGGGCGAGCTGGAGATGCTGGAAGCCGTCGTCGAGCAGGAATACATCGCACTGGTTTTCGTGCAGATATTGCACTGCGTTCTGATAGCGATTACTTCCGACCAGAACATCAACATTATCGAGATGGCTTTTGATGAGTACCGGCTCATCACCCCAGCGTGCGGCGTCGAGCGAATCGACGCGTCCCGTGACCTTCGCGTCGGCGCGGCCGTAGCCGCGCGTCAGCACCGCCACCCGCAGGCCCGCGGCGGCCAGGTGGCCGGCGATGCAGATGACCGCGGGCGTCTTCCCCGCCCCGCCGATGGCGATGTTGCCGATCGAGATCACCGGCCGCGGGAGCCGCTTCGCTTTGAGCGCGCCGGCGCGATAAAGCGCCCGCCGCACCCGGTTGACGCCGCGGTACAGCAGCTCGGCCGGTTTGAGCAGCAGCGTCATCATCGCGGCGCGTCGATCAGTTCCACGATCCGGCGGGCCGTGCGCTCCGAGGCGCCGCGGTTCTGCAGCACCGTCTGCCGGCCGCGCTCTCCCCAGGCGCGCTGCTGCGCGTCGTCCTCGAACATCCTTCTGACGAACGCCAGGACCGCCGGCGCATCGGCGACTTCCGCGGCCGCCTCGTTCCGGAGGAAGACCTGCGCGATCTCGCGGAAGTTCGACATGTGCCGGCCGAAGCAGACCGGCACCCCGGCCGCCGCGGGCTCGATCGGATTGTGCCCGCCGATCGGCACGAGGCTCCCGCCGACGAACGCCGCCGTAGCGTAGGAGTACATCCGCGCCAGCTCGCCGAAGGTATCGAGCAGCAGCACGTCCGCTTCGCCGCCGAATGCTTCGAGCTCGCTCCTCCGGACGAAGCGGAGGGACGTCGTCCCCAGCAGCGCGGCCACGACCTCGAAACGTTCCGGCTTCCGCGGAGCGATGACGACGAACGCGTTGTGCCCGGCGATGAAGCGTTCCAGCTCCGGCAGCAGCGCTTCGTCTTCCCCTTCCATCGTCGAGCCGAGCACCACCACCTTTCGGCCGGCGATCAGCGCCTCGAGGCGGGGGGCGATCTCCAGCGGCGTAGCGTCCGGCTCGAAGTCGAACTTCACGTTGCCGCTCGTCTCCACGATCGACGCCGGGGCGCCGATGGCCGCGAAGCGCTCGCGATCCGTCTCCTCCCGCGCCAGGACGCGGTCGTAGTGGCGGAGGATGCGTTTCAGCACGAAACGCATGGCCCGGTAGCGGGGAAACGACCGGTCGGAGATGCGTCCGTTCGCCAGGATGAGGCGGAGGCCGCGGGCGCGCGCCAGGCGCGTCACGTTCGGCCAGATCTCCGTCTCCATCGTGGCGAAGACACGCGGCTCGTGGTGGTCGAGAAAGCGCCGCACCGAGAAGGCGAAGTCGAACGGAAAGTACGTCACGCTGGCGTCGGGGAAGAGGCGCCGCGCCTGCGCCTGGCCCGTCAGCGTGGTCGTCGTGAAGACGATCGACGTCTCCGGCCGCTGGCGGAGGATCTCCAGCACCACGGGACGGGCCGCCAGCGTCTCACCGACCGAGACCGCATGGATCCAGAGGTCGTGGCGCGCCCTCGCCGTGCGGTAACGCCCCAGCCGTTCCGGGAAGTTGCGCAGGTACTTGCCGCGCAGCACGCCGGTGAAGAGGAACCATGGGGTCGCCAGGACCAGGACGAGGTAGAGCAGCACCTCGTACACGACGTACATGGGTGCGGATGATAGTTGACAGTATGATTGTTGACATCTTTCCCAGATGGAAAACGTCATCACAATCGGCCTCATCCTCCCGGAGCAGACGAAGAGCGCCGTCGAAGACCATCTCGAAGAGCTCACGAAACTGACCGAGACTGCCGGCGCCACCGTGACCGGCAGCGTCATCGCCAAACGTCCCGCTCCCGATCCCGCCACGTACATCGGCAAGGGAAAGGCGGAGGAAGTGAAGCGCCTCGCTGAAGCTCAGCAGGCCACGCTGATCGTCTTCGACGACGATCTGTCCCCGGCGCAGGTGCGCAACCTCGAGAAGCTCATCGGCGCGCGGGTGATCGACCGCAGCGCGCTCATCCTCGACATCTTCTCGTCGCGGGCCCGGACGCGCGAAGCGCGCACGCAGGTGGAGCTCGCGCAGCTCGAGTACATGCTGCCGCGGCTGACGCGGGCCTGGTCCCACCTCGAGCGCCAGGGCGGTGGTACGGCCGGCGGCGGCGGTGGCGGAACTGGTGGTGCGCGCCGCGGCGTCGGTGAGACGCAGCTCGAGCTCGACCGCCGCATCGTGCGCACGCGCATCGCGCGTTTGAAGGAAGACCTCAAGCACATCGAAAAGACGCGCGAGACGCAGCGCCGCTCTCGTGGCGAAGGGGCGTTCACCGTCTCGCTCGTCGGCTACACGAACGCCGGCAAGTCGACGCTCTTCAACCGCCTGACGACCGGCGGAGCCGAGGCCATGGATCAGCTCTTCGCGACGCTCGACGCCAAGTCGCACAAGGCGGCGTTCGAGATGCCGCGCGAGACCGTCGTCATCGATACCGTCGGCTTCATCCGCAAGCTGCCCCACCATCTCGTGGCGTCGTTCCGCTCCACGATGGAAGAGGTGGTGGCGTCGGATCTCGTGCTGCACGTCATCGACGCCAGCCATCCGCAATACGCGGAGCAGCGCGCCATCGGCGAAGAAGTCCTCACGGACCTCGGCGTCGACCTGTCACGCGTGATCGAGGTCTACAACAAGGGCGACCGGCTCGACGAGCACTTCGACCCCTCACGGAAGCACGGCGTGCTGGTGTCCGCGCTGACGGGCCGCGGGATCGAGACGCTCGTCGACGCGATCCGCATTCGCGAGCGCGAAGGCGGCGCCCTGCTGCACCTCGTGATCCCCCACAGCGAAGGACGGCTGAGGGCCCAGCTCCACGAGCTGGCCGAGGTGCAGGAGCAGCACACCACCGACGAAGCGCTGATCGTGACGGCGTGGGTGCCGAACGCGCAGTTGCACCTGTTCCGGCCCTACGCGGTGCCCCACCGCGCCGCGCGCGCCTCATAGTCAATCTCGGAGTGGGGGGGGGG
>DASWMP010000368.1:0-5310 GCA_036399695.1 Thermoanaerobaculia bacterium
TCGGCCCCGGCACCCATTACGAGCACCTCGCCAACGGTCTGCCGAACCGCGATGAGTGCTGGAACCCGTACAACGCCACGTATGTGACGAATACGACGTCCTGCGGCTACTACACGGATGCCTATGAATTCGGATACGCCGGCGAGATCAGCCAGTACGTCACCATTCCGTCGACGTTCACGACGGGCACGATCACGCTCGGCTACTACGTCGACTTCATCGACCCGAACAACGATGGCGCCTGGAACAAGTTCATCGTCACGGTCAGGGACACCACCACGAACACGGAGCTCGGCTGGGACTTTTTCAGCGGCTACGACGGCGATCTCTATTGCAGCGGCCGCAGCATCAACCTGCCGTCCGGCAACTACGCCGGTCATACGTTCCTGGTCCGCATCCAGGGCTCGAAGGCCTACTCCAACACGTACATCCGCGTGCGCGCCATGAGCCTGGTGCAGTCCTGGTAACAACCGACCGCACCGAGCGGTTGGCGTCCCTCTTCCGGGAGGGCCGCGATTCGTTTGGAGTGCGGCAGCAACGCTTCATCAGCTGCCGCTTTCACATAGCGGAAGCGTCGAGCTTCCGCGGCTCGACGCTGCGCGGTTCGGCGTCGATGAACCGGCGCCTGCGGGCGCGGACAGACAGGAGTGTCTGTCCTACATTCAGGATCTCGCCGAATCTCGTCCGGCCTTCAATGCAGGACAGACACTCTTGTCTGTCAGCGCGAACGCAGTTCATTTCTTCGAAGCCCAAGGAGACCTACGTGAAGATACTCTCTCTCATTGCCGTAGCTGCTCTGTTGCTCGTCGCCGCCGCACCCTCCGCATTCGCCACCTGCAGCGCCCGTGGTTACGTCATCATCAGCCCGGGAACACACTATGACCACATCGCCAACGGCATCCCCAACCGCGACGAATGCTGGAACCCCTTCAACGCGACGTACGTGACGAACACGACATCCTGCGGGTACAGCGCAAACGCCTACGAATTCGCGTATGCCGGCCAGATCTCGCAGACGGTGACGATTCCATCGACGATGACCACCGGCACGCTGCGTCTCGATTATCTAGTTGACTTCATCGACCCCAACAACGACGCGGTCTGGAACAAGTTCATCGTGAGCGTCTGGGACGACACGGCCGGCGGGCAGATCGGCACCGACTACTTCGACGGCGGCATGGGCGATCTGTATTGCAGCTTGCGCAGCATCAACCTCGGCTCCACCAACCGCGCCGGCCATTCGATCAGCGTACACATTCAGGGCTCGGAGGCCTACCCCGACACCTATATCCGCGTGCGCAGCATCAGCCTGGTGCAGTCCTGGTAAGTAGCGCGGTAAACGGCTTTGCGGCCCTCCTCCGGGAGGGCCGTTTTACGTGTGGGTGCGTATGGGACCTATGCGACCAATGGGACCTATGGAGGCGCGTGCGTGTGGAGGGATGACCGACAAGAGTGTCTGTCCTACATCACGAAAATCCAGTGGAGGACGGACAATCTTGTCCGTCACGCGGGATACCAGCCACGAAGAGCGCTCAATTTCTCGCGTGACGGACAAGATTGTCCGTCTTCCACTCGGAAGGACCGCCCCTTACGGGCGCACAGCGCGGCGTCGTCCGCCGCCGCCGCTGCTCGGCGGGGCTGGCAGCTCGAATGTGGCGCGCATGCCGTTGGGGTTGATCACGATGACGTTGCGGTCGCCGAGGGTACCGGGCGGCATGGTGAAGGCGACGCCGAGCGGGCTGGGGACTTCGGCGTTGATGCCTTCGAGGCCGCCGATCGTCACGGTGGCGCCCTGCACGAATCCGCGGCCCTGGATGAATACGCGGCCGCCGGCGCCCTTCTCGAGACCGACCACGGCGTCGATCACCGGATCGTCGGCGTAGATGGCCGGGCCGCGGGCGGCGGTCCATTCGCCGTAGACGGCGAGGGAGTTCAACACCGCGCCCATCGGGCGGATCGTGATCGCTGTCGGGGAGATCAGCCGGTTGGTCAGCAGGTCGTAGCGATAGAGCATGTCGCCGGAGCCGAGCCAGGCGAACGTCGCGTCGGGAGAGATGGCGATGGCGGTGACGGGGGTCTGCGTCACGGCGAGCAGCGCGCCCTGACGCGTGACGCGCCAGGTGCCGGAGCCGCCGACGAGCAGCGTACCGTCCGGGAGGAACTTGACGGCGCGCGCGCCGGAGTTGCGCATCACCTCCCCGATCGCCAGGCGGCGGCAGAGGTCAAACAGCCCGACGAGGTCCGACGACAGGTACGCGAGCGTGCATTGATCGGTGTCGAGATCGAGCGCGCGAACGCTGGCCAGCGGCACCGCGGCCAGTTCGGTCGTGCCGTCCGAGGCGTAGTGAATCAGTTTCTCGGAGCGGGCTACCCAGGCCGAACCGTCGGCAGCGGTGATGAGTGCCGTGGCGCCGCCGAGGACCGAGGGAGCGACGCCGCGGATATCGAGACGGGCGTCGAATTGCGACGACGTGCGGTAGCCGATGGTGTTCAGGAGTCCGCGGGTGCCGAAGTAGAGGAAGTCTGCCTCTTCATGACGGCGGACGCGCAGATCGCCGTCCTGCGAGATCCAGCGGACGTCCCACAAAGGCGGGGTATTGAACGACGCCTGCGTGGCCGTCGAGACGATGACGTCCCCCTTGCTGAACCAGAGGCGGCCGATCTCAGTCCCGACCCGGAAGCCGCGCGTCTCGCCCGACTGCAGCACCTGACGCCAGCCGGCGACGTTCGAGACCGAGATCTCGGCAGGTCCGGGCGGCAGTTCGGGCGGCACCTGGACGAGCAGCCGGTCGGCATCGAGACGGGAGAAACGGCTCGCCGGCACCTGGCCGAAGAAGACGTCGTCGACGTCACCGGAGACCCAGACGATGATCTCGTGCCCCGGCGGTGCGTCCGCCGGCAAGGTCCCGTGCACGTCCACCTCGGACGCGCCGACGTTCGCCGTGACGACCAGTGGATGTGCCGCTGCCTGCTGCAGCTCCAGGCCGCGGAAGCACTCGCCGGTCGGCGTGCGCGCCACGGCCAGCGCCTTCAACTCGCGGGCGATCTTCTCGGCGTCATCGACCGGGGCCACACGGAACGTGGCCTTGTAGTAGCGGTAAGGATCGGCGTCCGAACCGTCCTTGAGGAACGGATGGAGGAAGTCGCGAAACTGGACGTACGGCAGCAGGTCGACCTGGCTGATGTTCTCCGGCGTGGAGACGACGATCATGGCCCGGTTCGGGATCGGCTCCACCTGCTTGACGCCCATGGCGTCGAGCTCCGCGACCCAGGTGCTCTCGATCGGGCCGGCGAACTGGATGACGTAAAGCCCCTTCTGCAGCGGCGGATAGGAGGCGTAGAGCTGCTCGTCGGGGATGCCGGCCGGCAGGCCGTAGCGGGGATCGAGAGCCCGGTTGTTGACGTAGATCGATTCCTCGATCTGCAGCGGCGACACGGCGATCTGCGACTGCTGCGCGCGCGCGGCCAGACGGTCGAAGGAGGGGACGTAGACGAGGGTGTTCTGCAGGTAACGCCAGACCACCTGGCCGCCGGCATCCGAAGCGATGGCCTGGGCGACGGCGGGGTCGGTCGTCTGCAAATAAGCCTTGACCCAACCATTATGGAGATCGAGCTTCGCCGTGACCGGCAGGGCCATCAGCAGAGACACGAACAGCATCAAGGGGAGAGCCCGGCGGAGCACGGAGGTTATTTTATGCTACCGGAGCATAGCGACGCAAGTCCTCATGCGAGAGCCGGCTCTTCCACATATGGTGTGATGTCGAAATTGCGGGTGTAGAGCTCGTGAATCTGCTCCATCTCGGCGTCAGTGAGCGGAGCGTGCTCGGAGGCGGAGACGAACTCGTCCAGGTGCTCCTCGTTGTAGATGTTGGGGAGCGCCGAGAGGATGCTTGGGTGGGCGTAGAGCCAGAGCAGCGCGAGCTGGCTGAGGGTGACGCCCCGCGCTTCGCAGAGCGGCTGCAGCCGTTCGACCTTCTGGACCCCTTCGACCAGCCAGGCGCGCGGGCGGTGGGAGCGGTGGTCGCTCTCGTCGAACTTCGTGTCGAGGGTGTACTTGCCTTCGAGCATCCCCGAGGAGTGGGTCACGCGGATGAGGAACTGCGGGCCGTCCTCGGCCAGGGCGGGCGTCTTCCAGGCGCGGAAGGACGAATCGAACGCGGAGCTCGGCTCGCAGAGGCGCTTGCTGGCCTCGCCGCGCATCGCTTCCTCGACGCCGGCATACCGGCCGCCCCGCTGCGCGGTCTCGGCGGCGAGGATGAACTCCCGGCCGGGATCCTGCTCGAGGATGTTGTAGATCATCTGCGTCACCGGCGCTTTGCGGGCGCCGGCGGCGTAGACCCCTTCATCCCGCCAGCCGATGGCCGGGCCGAGCGACGGGCCCCAGGAGGAGATCTTCCCTTCCTGCTTCAACGCCTCGAGGGTCTCCCAGTGCTCGTCCGTCAGGAGCGTGACGACGCGGGGGTTGTGCGGCTGGTAGATGGCGATGTGGTCGACGCCGAGCCGCTCGAGCGACTGCTCGAGCGCAAAGCGGATGAACTTCGGGGACATGTCCTGCGGCAGTTCGCGCTGGCCGCGGGGCCGCTCGGGGTTGTTGTAAAAGTCGTAGCCGAACTTCGTGCCGACGATCAGCTCCGGATGGTCCCGGAGCACCGGCGCCAGCACCGTCTCACCGCGGCCATTGCCGTAGGCGTCGGCGGTGTCGATGTAGTTGATCCCTCGCGCCACCGCGGTGCGGATGATCCGCTCCGCCTCCGCATCGGAGTACGTCCCCCACCACCCGGTCGTGACGGTCCAGGTGCCAAAGCCGAGTTCGGAGATTTTGAGATCGGTGCCGTGAAGGGAGCGGTAGCGCATGGTGGCGGTAGTTTATCGCGTAGGGCAAAAGACGATGGGACGAATGGGACCTAGGGGAGAAGCGTTGCGGTGGAGGACGGACAAGATTGTCCATCACGCGAGAAATGACGCGAGCACGCTTGAACCGTCGACCCTCTTCGTGGCTGGTTTCTCGCGTGCCGGACAAGGTTGTCCGTCCTCCACTGCTGGTCCGCGGCTGGTCCGAGCTTCCTTAGACTTAGTACTCCATTCGCTAAATTCGATCACGCTGCTTGAGGCATGAGCGTGAGCTTGTCCAGGTAGCGGCGCAAGTCGTCGCGCGTGAACTTCCACTTAAACGGCTTGGCCAGGTTCGAGAACCTGTTTTGAAAAGCGAGGATGGTTCGCTCGAGCTCTGGCAGAGATTGGAAGTCATTCGGTGTGAGCACCTTTCGTTGCAGGATAGAGAAGTAGATCTCTACCTGATTCAACCAGCTG
>DASWMP010000369.1:0-16354 GCA_036399695.1 Thermoanaerobaculia bacterium
GAGGGTGCGGCGGCGACGAGCAACAGAGCAGCTACGGCAATGAGAGAGAGTTTCTTCACGTAGGTCTCCTTGGGCTTCGAAATGAACTGCGTTCGACCGGCCGGTCGATCTCAAGATAAAAGTATTCACCCGCCCCGCACAGTGTTATTTCTTTCCGTCCTTTAATCGGGCTCGGCCATGACCTGCTCCCGCTTTTGCTAGCATGCGCACCCATGACCGCGACTGCTGCTGAACCCACGATTCAGAACCGCCTCTTCATCAACGGTGACTTCGTCGACGCCCGCTCGGGCGAGACGTTCCTCACGCACAATCCGGCGACGGAAGAGAAGCTCGCCGACGTTGCTTCCGCCGGCGTCGAAGACGTCGACCTTGCCGTGCGCGCCGCACGGGCGCAGATGGAGCCGGGCTCCGAGTGGCAGAAGATGAAGCCGCGCGACCGGGCCAAGGTCCTGTGGCGCATCGCCGACATGCTCATGGCGCGGGCGGGGGAGATCGGGCGCATCGAGACGCTCGACAACGGCAAGCCGATCTTCGAGTCGCAGTACGTCGACACCCCCTCCGCGGCCGAGTGCCTCTACTACTTCGCCGGCTGGTCCGGCAAAGTCACCGGCGAGACGATCCCGGTGGCGGACAACGCCTTCACCTACACGCTGCGCGAGCCGATCGGCGTCGTCGGCGCCATCACGCCGTGGAACTTCCCGCTGATGCTCGCCGTCTGGAAGATCGCCCCCGCGCTGGCCTGCGGCAACACCGTCGTCATCAAGCCGGCGTCGAACACGTCCCTCTCGCTGCTCAAGTTCGCCGAATACGCGCAAGAGTGCGGCCTGCCGCCGGGCGTGCTGAACGTGATCCCGGGACGGGGCAGCGTGGTTGGCAACGCCATCGTCGATCACCCGGGCGTGGACGCCATCGCCTTCACCGGCTCGACGGAAGTGGGCCGCGGCCTCATGGCCCGCGCCGCCAAGACCCTCAAGAAGATCTCGCTCGAACTGGGCGGCAAGTCGCCGAACATCGTCTTCGCCGACGCCGACCTCGAGGCCGCCGCGCGCGGTGCCCTCAACGCCATCTTCTACGGCAAAGGCGAAGTCTGCGCCGCCGGCTCGCGCCTCCTGGTCGAGGAGTCGGTGCACGATGAGCTGATGGAGAAGGTGATCGAGCGCGCCAACAAGATGGTGGCCGCCGATCCGCTCCACCCGAAGACCCGTCTCGGCGCCATCGTCTCGAAAGAGCAGATGGAGAACGTCCTCGGCTACATCGAGACCGGCAAGAGCGAAGGCGCGCGCCTCGTCGCCGGCGGCGAGCGCGTCGACATCGGCACCGGCAAGGGCTACTTCGTCAAGCCGACGATCTTCGACGGCGTCTCCAGCGACATGCGCATCGCCAAGGAAGAGATCTTCGGCCCGGTCCTGGCGACGATCGACTTCAAGGACGCGGACGACGCCGTGGCCAAGGGCAACTCGACCGTCTACGGGCTCGCCGCCGCCGTCTGGACGAAGGACGTGAGCAAAGCCCACCGCATCGCCCGCGCCCTCAAGGCCGGCACCGTCTGGGTCAACACGTACAACCTTTACGATCCGGCGTTGCCGTTCGGCGGCTTCAAGGAATCGGGCTTCGGCCGCGACCAGGGACGCGACGCGCTCGAAAAGTACACGCAGACCAAGAGCGTCTGGGTGAACCTCTAAGAGCAACGCGGTGGCGGCGACGAAGCGCAGACCGAAGACCGACGCGCCGCCCACCGCGGAGCCGCCATCAACCGGGCGGGGAGGACTGCATGCAATCCTCCTCGCCCTCATCGTCATGGCCGCGCTCACGCTGGCGGTGACGAGCGTGCGCGACGACAGCGCCACGGCGGACGAAGGGGCTCACATCGCCGCCGGCCTGCTGAAGATCACGAAAGGCTGGCTGCACTTTTACGGCGAGCAGTCGCTGCTGCCGGACGACATCGTGGCGCTGCCGCTCGTCCTGGCTGGCTACCAGTTCTCGCCGGCGTGGGGCGGCGATCCCTGGACGGTCGGACGGCAGTTCCTCTACGACGCCGGGTACGATCCCCAGCGCACGCTGCTGCTGGCGCGCATCCCGTCGCTGCTGGCGTTCGGCGGGACCCTGCTGCTCATCTACTTCTTCGTCGCGCGGGAGACGCAACGGCGCGAATGGGCGCTCGTGGCCACGGCGATGGCGGCGTTCTGTCCGACGCTCATGGCACACGGACGCCTGGCCACGGCCGACATGACGCCGACGTTCTTTCTCTTCGCCGCGACGATGCTGTTCTTCCGGCTCGCGGAGCATCCGACGATTCCGCGCAGCCTGGCCTTCGGCGCCGTGGCCGCGCTGGCGGTGCTGGCGAAGATGTCCTCGCTGATCCTCGGGCCATTCGTCGTGCTGCTGCTGTTCGCCATGCGCAAGCGGATCGAATGGCGGCCGATGCTCACCGCCCTCTGCGCCGCGACCTTGCTCGGCATCGTCATGCTGGAGCTGCTGTACGTCTCCCAGGCCGGTCCGGAGTTCCTGGCGACGCAGGCGAATCCGAGCCGCTTCCTCATCGGCTTTCGCACCTTCCTCCACCAGCTCGGCGCGATCAACTACTACTACACCGGCGAGCATGGGCACGCCCAGTTCCTGATGGGGGAGTTCTCGTCCACCGGCTGGCGGCATTACTACCTGGCCGCCCTCTTTCTGAAGACGCCCATCCCCGCGCAACTGCTGTTCGTCTTTGCGGTCATTCGCGCCTTCCGCGGCGGTGCGCCGTTCGCGCTACGCGCGATGCTGCTGTTCGTGGCCCTGTTTCTGGCCGCGGCCTCGATGAGCAAGGTGGCGCTCGGGGTGCGATACGTGCTGCCGATGTTTCCGTTTGCGTTTGCGGCCATGGGGGTGGCGCTCGGGGAAGCAGTTGGCAGTTGGCAGTTGGCGGTTGGCAGTGGGAAAAGCACGAAGAACCGTCCGGGGAGTGAAAAGGCAGCGGAGCGCCAGGGCTTCATCCACCGCCAACCGCCAACTGCCAACCGCCAACTGGTGTACCGAGTCCTGCTCATCGCGCTCGTAGCCTGGCAAATCGGCGCCAACCTCACCACCTGGCCGTCATACATCGCCTACTTCAACACCTTCATCGGGGATCGGGAGAAGGACGACTTGCTCATCGATTCGAATCTCGACTGGGGGCAGGATCTGCACCGGCTGGCGCGGTGGAAGCGGGACAACCAGGTCGGGGCGATGGCGGTGCACTACTTCGGCGGCGGTGATCCGTCCTATGAGCTGGGGCCGGGGGCGGTGCTGTGGGCGGGGCCGAACGGGGGGCCGTTGCCGCGCGGCTGGTTCGCGCTCTCCCGTCACTACTACCGGCTGAGTTTCGACCGCGCCATCTCCCCGGTGAGTTACGATGAATATCTCTCCCGCTCGCGTGCACGATTTGTCACGACCATCGGCGGCTCCATCGATCTCTATCGCGTCGACTGACGCTACAATCCGGAACTCCAGATTCGAAAGGATAACTATGACCAGAAAATGGTTGGTGCTTTTGACCGCGGTCGCTTCGCTCGGAATCCTCGGCTGCCCGCCGAAGCCCGAGGGGGGTGGCAGTGGTGGTAACAACAGCGCGAGCGGCGGCGAGATCCTCGTCGGCGAATACGGCTCCCTCAGCGGCTCGGAAGCGACGTTCGGCCAGTCGACGCACAACGGCATCATGATGGCGGTCGACGAGATCAACGGCGGCGGCGGCGTCAGCGGCCGGAAGATCAAGGTCCTGACCGAAGACGACCAGTCCAAGGCTGAGGAAGCGGCCAACGCCGTGACCAAGCTGATCGCGCAGAACAACGTCGTGGCGGTTCTCGGCGAAGTTGCTTCGTCGAACTCCCTCGCCGCGGCCCCGATCTGCCA
Organism: Thermoanaerobaculia bacterium; assembly: GCA_036399695.1. Classification (GTDB taxonomy): domain Bacteria; phylum Acidobacteriota; class Thermoanaerobaculia; order Gp7-AA8; family Gp7-AA8; genus DASVEE01. Next base: position 3,871 of record DASWMP010000369.1, read on the forward strand.
GACCAACAAGGTGCCGATGATCACCCCGTCGTCGACCAATCCGGCCGTTACGGAAAAGGGCGACTACATCTTCCGCATGTGCTTCATCGATCCGTATCAGGGTGAGGCCATGGCCAACTACCTGACCAAGGAGCACAAGCCGGCGATCAAGACGGCGGCCATTCTGGTCGACGTCAAGAGCGACTACTCCACCGGCTTGGCGTCCTTCTTCGAGCGCACGTTCACCGCGAACGGCGGCCGCATCGTCGGCAAGCAGAGCTACTCGAAGGGTGACTCGGACTTCCGTTCGCAGCTCACCTCGATCAAGTCGAGCAATCCGGAAGTGCTGTTCGTCCCCGGCTACTACAACGACATCGGCCAGATCGCCATCCAGGCGCGCGACCTCGGCATCAAGGCGCCGCTCGTCGGCGGCGACGGCTGGGAATCGCCGAAGCTGATCGAGATCGGCGGCAAGGCGCTCGAAGGCTCGTTCTACTCGAACCACTACCACGCCGAAGATCCGACCCCGTCGGTCGCGAACTTCGTCACCAAGTACCGTGAGCGTTTCGGTCAGACGCCGGACGCGCTCGCCGCACTCGGCTACGACGCCGCCCGCGTCCTCGCCGACGCCATCAAGCGCGCCGGCACCACCGACGGCGACAAGCTCCGCCAGGCCATCGGCGAAACGAAGAACTTCGAGGGCGTCACCGGCATGATCACGCTGGGCCCGGACCGCAACCCGGTCGGCAAGAAGCTCGTCATCCTCGAGGTGAAGAATGGCCAGCTCGCGCTGAAAGCCGTCGTCGACCCGTCCGGCAACGCCAGCGGCGCCGCGGGCGGCGCGGCCACCGGTACGGCAGCGCCGGCGGCTACGGCCACCACGGCCACGACCGGAACCACGGCCGCGCAGTAACACCGAAGGCGGCAGTACCACAAAGGGCCGGTGGCGAAGCCACCGGCCCTTTCGTTTAGTGGAGGACGGACAATCTTGTCCATCACGCGAGGAAGCAGCCACGAAGAGATAGGTACTCGCCCCACTTCTCGCGTGACGGACAGGATTGTCCGTCCTCCACTACTGGGATGGCTCCGCGCGGTTCGCCACACGCCGCTCGCCATCCCCCACATTCCTCTTTACATCTACGAGTCCCCCGAGTAGTTTTCGCAAACTCTGGATGGAGATCTTTCTTCAGAACCTCCTCAACGGAATCGCCGTCGGTGCCATCTACGCGCTCATCGCGCTGGGCTACACGATGGTCTACGGCATTCTCAAGCTGATCAATTTCGCCCACGGCGACATCTTCATGATCGGCTCCTTCGTCGGCTACTACGCCGGCGGCTTCGCCGCGCAGCGAATTCTCGGGGAGAAGGGGGCGTCTTCGCCGGCTACAGCGGCGCTCGTGCTGCTCTTCTCGATGATCGTCTGCGGACTGCTCGGCTATCTCAATGAGCGTATCGCCTACCGGCCGCTGCGCAACGCGCCGCGTATCGCCTCGCTCATCACCGCCATCGGCGTATCGTTCCTGCTCGAGTACGGCGGCCAGTTCGTCTTCGGACCGGACCCGAAGTTCTTCCCGACGCTGATCGAGAAGAAGATCATCCACCTCGGCGGCATCACGACGACGAACTACCAGCTCATCGTGCTCGTCGTCGCCGTCGTCTTCATGGCGCTGCTGCAGTACATCGTCTACGGCACCAAGTTCGGCCGCGCCATGCGCGCCGTCTCCTTCAACTTCGAGACGGCTTCGCTGATGGGCATCCCGACCGACCGCATCATCTCCATGACGTTCATCATCGGCTCGATGCTGGCCGCTGTTGCCGGCATCCTCTTCGGCCTTTCGTATCCGAAGATCGACCCGCTCATGGGCGTCATGCCGGGGCTCAAGGCGTTCGTCGCCGCGGTCCTCGGCGGCATCGGGAACGTGCCGGGCGCCGTCGTCGGCGGCCTTCTCATCGGCATCATCGAATCCTTCGTCGGCGGCAGCAGCTTCTCCAATTATCGCGACGCCATCGCCTTCGTCATCCTCATCGTCATCCTGCTGTTCCGCCCCTCGGGGCTGTTCGGCAAATACCAGCCGGAGAAGGTGTGATGACGGTGAGGATTGAGGATGCAGGATTGAGGATTGAGGAAATGCTCCAGCCGGCGCAGCGCATCCTCAATCCTCAATCCTCAATCCTCAATCCCGAGGTGACCCGCTAATGGCTCGCGGCTTCATGCCCCGCACGTGGTGGCTTCGCGATCTCATCTACCTCGGGATCCTGATCGGCGTGATCATGGCCGCCTGGTGGGGGATTACGTACGGGACGATGTATTTCCCGGCGATGCAGTACTACAACCGCATCCTGGTGATGATGGGCATCAACATCATGCTCGCGGTGTCGCTGAACATCATCAACGGGCACGCCGGGCAGTTCTCGCTCGGGCACGCCGGGTTCATGGCCATCGGGGCGTACTTTGCGGCCTACCTGACGTTCTACCACTTCGCGAAAATCGTCGACCGTTTCCCCGAGGCCCAGCAGCCGCTGTATCAGAACGTCTTCCTCGTCATCGCCATCCTGGCGGGCGGCGGACTGGCGGCCATCGCCGGGTACCTCGTCGGGTTGCCGTCGCTGCGTTTGCGCGGTGATTACCTGGCCATCGTGACGCTCGGCTTCGGCGAGATCATCCGCGTGCTGATCCTCAACATCGAGCCGATCGGTGCCGCGCGCGGCTTCTCCGGCATCCCGCCGTGGGGCAACTTCTTCTGGGTCTTCTTCTTCTGCGTGCTCACCATCGTGATCTCGAACCGCCTCGTGAACTCGTCGGTCGGCCGCGCGTTCCTCGCCATTCGCGAGGACCAGATCGCCGCTGAATCGATGGGCGTCAACACGACGCGCTACAAGGTGAAGGCGTTCGTCCTCGGCTCCGCGCTGGCCGGCATGGCGGGCGGCCTGTTCGCCCACTACTCGCCGGCGTACCTGAACCCGACGATGTTCACCTTCATCAAGTCGTTCGAGGTCGTGGCGATGGTCGTCCTCGGCGGGCTGGGCTCGATCTCCGGGTCGATCTTCGCCGCCATCATCATCACGTTCCTTCCCGAAGGGCTGCGTGTCGTCAAGGACCTGATTCCGGAGAATGCTCCCGAGATGCTCAAGCGCGACCCGCGCATGGTCATCTACTCCATCACGCTCATCGTGCTGATGCTCACCCGCCCGCAGGGGCTCCTCGGCCGGCGCGAGTTGTGGGACTTCCTCCCGAAGCGCAAAGATACGATTCCGAAAGAGGGCCGCGACCAAGGCAACGCCGACGATAAGCTCGATCGCGATGCCGGTCCCCCGGTGACCTAGATGGACGTCAATCCCAACGCACCTCTGCTGGACGCAAAGGACGTCACGATCCGCTTCGGAGGACTCACCGCCGTCTCCGAGTTCAACCTGGCGATCCGGCCGAACGAGCTCGTCGGCCTCATCGGGCCCAACGGCGCCGGCAAGACCACGGTCTTCAACATGCTGACCGGCGTCTACAAGCCGACCGAAGGGGACATTCAGGTGCAGGGCGTCTCGACGCGGCAGTTCAAGCCGTTCCAGATCACCGCCCTCGGCGTGGCCCGCACGTTCCAGAACATCCGCCTCTTCAAGGAGCTGTCGGTCCTCGACAACGTCAAGATCGGCGGCCATATCCACTACAAGTACTCCGGCACGTCGGCCGTGCTGCACACGAACCGCTTCCATACCGCCGAAGAAGAGGCGGAGGTGGAAGCGCGCAAGCTGCTCGACATCTTCGGCCTGCATCACCGCGCCGAGGATTACGCGAAGAACCTCCCGTACGGCGACCAGCGCCGCCTCGAGATCGCCCGCGCCCTCGCGGCACGTCCGAAGCTGCTGCTCCTCGACGAGCCGGCCGCCGGCCTCAATACCGGCGAGACGATGAAGCTGATGGACAAGATCCGCGAGATCCGCGAGCGCTTCAAGGTCGCGGTGCTGCTGATCGAGCACAACATGGAACTGGTGATGGGGATCTGCGAGCGGATCGTGGTGCTGAGCTTCGGCAAGACGATCGCCCAGGGCTCCCCGGACGAGGTACGCGCGAATCCGCTCGTCATCGAGGCCTACCTCGGCGAGCCGGCGGAGGGAGCGGAGCTATGAGCCCGATTCTCTCGATCCAGGGCCTGGAAGTGGGCTACGGCAACATCCCGGCGCTGCATGGCATCGATCTCGAGGTCGAGAAGGGGGAGATCGTCACGTTGATCGGTGCGAACGGCGCCGGCAAGACGACTACCCTGCGCACCATCTCCGGCCTGCTCAAACCGCGCAGGGGGACGGTGTCGTTCAACGGCGCCGACATCTCCGGCGTGAAGCCGCACGTCATCACCGGCAAGGGGATCTCGCACGTCCCGGAAGGGCGCGGCATCTTCGCGAACCTCTCGGTGCAGGACAACCTCGAGCTGGGGGCCTACCTGCGCAAGGACAAGATCTCCCAGGCCGAGTACGAGCGGATCTTCACGCTCTTCCCGGTGCTGAAGGACCGGTTCAAACAGAACGCCGGCACGCTCTCCGGCGGCGAGCAGCAGATGCTGGCCATCTCCCGCGCCCTCATGGCCAGGCCGGCGGTGCTGCTGCTGGACGAGCCGTCGCTGGGGCTCGCGCCACAAATGGTGCAGACGATCTTCCGCGTCATCCGCGAGATCAACGCCGAGGGGACGACCATCCTGCTGGTCGAGCAGAACGCCCACATGGCGCTCGTGACCGCCCACCGGGGGTACGTCATGGAGACGGGGCGCATCGTGCTGACCGACAGCACGAAGGCGCTCCTGGCGAGCGACCGGGTCAAGAAGGCGTACCTCGGAGGGTAGTTGGGCGAGAAGCAGTTGGCGGTTGGCAGTACGCCGCTCCGCGGCTCGCGGTTGGCGGTGGATGCACGCCGGAGGCGTGTCGTAAATTAGCCGGTGGCAAGTGCCAAAGGCACGCCGCCACCGGACAAGATCCGCCCTCCCGCACGACCCCGGCAGGGGTCGCGTTCTGGCAGTAACCACCCGGCACCCCTCCGGGGTGCAAATCTTACTTGCAACGGAACCGGTGGCGGCTCGCCTGCGGCGCTTGCCACCGGCTAATCTACGACACGCCTCCGGCGTGCCGGGAGCCTGCCCGCGCCGGTGGCCGCCACGCCTGCCCTCCACCGCCAACCGCGAGCCGCCGCAGCGGCGTACCGCCAACCGCCCAACTGCATCTCGCCCGCTTCTTGCAAATAACGCTTACAGGAGGTACAGATGCAGAAACCCCTTCGTGCACTGTTACTTTGTATTTTCATAGCTTTACCGATGGCTGCACAGCAGCCGGATCAGGTGCTTGCGCAGGCTCAGCAGGTGATTGCCGATGCGGAGCAGGCGGGCGCGACTACGCATGCGACGGCGCTCCTCGACGAGGCGCGGGCCGACCTGCGGTACGCGCAGCAGAACTGGTCGAATGACCGGAATCGTGAAGAGGCGCGGATGCGCGCCATGGAAGCGCTCTGGGCCGGACGCGCGGCGTTCGCGAAGGCGCGCTGGCTGAGCACGAACGCGAATCTGCGCATCATCGCGCAGGACGTGGAGCGTCTCGGCGGACGAGTCGATGTGCGGCTGCCGGACGAGGCAGCTTCGGCGGCGGCTCCGCTGCGGGACGCCACGCTCGAACAGCGGCTCCAGTCGGCTCAGCAGGCGCTTGAACGCGCCCGCGGCGCCGGTGCCGAGGAAGTTGCGCGGCAGGATCTGCAGCAGGCGCAGGAAGCGCTCGAGTCGGCGCGCCGCGGCGCGCAGTCGGACAACAGCAACAACCGCATGAGTGCCGCCTACTCGGCCGGGCTCGCGGAGTTGATCGCCCAGCGTGCGTATTACACCGCGCAATCACGCGCGGCCGAGCGTTACGTCACGGAGCTGCAGGCGCAGCGGACGCGACTGAACGAGAACGCGGGTCAGCGTCAGGTCGAGGCGGAGCGCCTGAAGCGCGAGCAGGCCGAGCGTGAGGCTACCGAGCTCCGGCAGCGGCTCGAGAACGAGCAGGCCGAGCGCCGGCGTATGGAGACCGAGGCCCAACAGCAGCAGTTGAGGACCCAGGTCGAACAGGCGCAGCAGGCTGCCGAATCGGCCCAGCAGGCCGCGGCGACGGCGCGCGAGGAGAATCGCCGTCTTCGCTTCGAACAGGAGTTGGCGCGCCTCGCGGCCACCCGTCAGGACCCGCGCGGCCTCATCGTCACGCTGCCGGGTATCTTCTTCGACACCGGCAAGGCGCAGCTCAAGCCGGGGTCACGTTCCACGCTGACGAACATCGCCCGGCAGATTGCCAGCGATCCGAACGTGCGCGTGAGCGTCGAAGGGCACACCGACAGCGTCGGCAGCGACGCGACGAACCAGCGTCTTTCGGAACTGCGCGCCAGCGCCGTCCGTGACGCTCTCGTCGCCGCCGGCATCCCGGCCGACCGCATCACCGCCATCGGCCGCGGCGAAGAAGCACCGATCGCCACGAACAACACCGCCGCCGGAAAGCAGCAGAACCGGCGCGTGGAACTGGTGATCACGCAGTAGCCCGGCAGGTGCGGGGCGAGAGCCCCGCACCGTTTTTGGTTTACCGTATCTCGAGGTGGAAATCCGTATCCGGCGTCACCGTCACTAACCGCTTGCCGTCTTCGTCGTCCAACACCGCGGAGGCAACAATGCGACGGACACTTCTGGCACTTGGGCTCACAATTCTGGCGGCTGGCGCGGAGGCTCGCGGCGACGGCTTCAATGTTTCGGTCGACGTTCCGAACATCAACGATTGCAGCGACTTCCGGATCACGACCGACGGCCAGCGGCTTCCCGTCGTCTCCCAGGACGTGCCGGTGAGCGGGACGGTGCGCATCGCCAGCGTCGAGCATGGCGGGATCTACGTCCGCGGCGGGGCCAGCCGGACGACCGTCACGGCGTGCAAGGCGTCGAGGAGCGCCGGTGCGAGCGACGTCCGCGTCACGCAGAGCAACGGCTCGATCACGGCCGATGGGCCGGACGGCGACAACTGGACCGTCTTCTTCCTCGTGCGCACGGCGCGCGGCGCGGCCCTGGACCTCGAGACGCGGAACGGACCGATCACGCTGCGCGACGTCGAAGCGCGCGTCACCGCCCGGGCCATCAACGGGCCGATTGCGCTGCGCGACTCCTCCGGCACCATTGACCTCGAGACGACCAACGGTCCGATCAGCATCACCGGCGGCTCCGGCGACGTGAAAGCACGCGCGCAGAACGGCCCGCTGGCCGTGAACCTCTCGACCGGTTCCTGGATCGGCTCTCTCGAAGGCTCCACCGAGAACGGCCCTCTGTCGCTGAAGCTCGCCGACAACTACCGCTCCGGCGTCGTCGTCGAGGCGCGCGGGCATTCGCCCGTGGTCTGCAAGGTCGAGGGTTGCCCCGAGGCCAAGGGGCGGTACCAGTACGACGAAGTGGAGCGCTTCCGTCCGCGCCGGTTCGAGCTCGGCAACGGCCCCGCCAACGTGCACCTCTCCACGAACAACGGCCCGGTGGTGGTGAAAGCGCTGGACTGATCGGAAGCAGTTGGCGGTTGGCAGTTGGCGGTTGGCAGTGGAACACGAGCAACGGCGCCGGTGAGCGTGAAAGCGCTGGACTGCGCGGAAGCAGTTGGCAGTTGGCGGTGGCAGTTGGCCAGTGGAAGCGGCTCGGCGGCAGAAGGGCTGGGCGGCGGCCCACTGCCAACCGCCGACTGCCAACCGCCAACTATGTCGGGCGGCCCACTGCCAACCGCCAACAATGGCGTACACTTCGTCCCCGACTGTCCAAATGCCGGTGACGACGAACACCCAAATGTCGCGCGGCCGTCTGCTCACCGTCCTTGGGGTCGGCTTCGGGCTGGCGGTCACGATCGGAAATGCGATCGGCGCGGGCATTCTGCGGACGCCCGGGACGATCGCCGAGCACCTGCCGACGTTCGCCCCCTTCATCGCCGTCTGGATCATCGGCGCCCTCTACGCGCTCCTCGGCGCGAACGCCATCGCCGAACTGGCCACGATGGTGCCGCGCTCGGGCGGCCAGTACGTCTTCGTCCGCCACGGGCTGGGGGACTACGCCGGCTTCGTCGTCGGCTGGAGCGACTGGATCTCGACGTGCGGGACTACCGCGGCCGTGGCCATCGTTGTCGGCGAATACGCCGTCAGCCTGTTCCCCGAGGCGCGGACCCACCAGGTCATCGCGCTGGGGGTGGTGGCGGTGCTGACCGTCATCCAGTGGTTTGGCGTGCGGGCCGGCGGCTTCGCCCAGGACCTCACGAGCGCCATGAAGGCCATCGCCCTGCTGCTCTTCATCGCGGCCTGCTTCTGGCTCGGCACCCGGTCGCCGGCCGACGGCACGGCCATCGTCGCCGATCGTGAAGGCTCGCTCATGCTCGCCTTCATCCTCTCCCTGCAGGCCGTGATCTACACCTACGACGGCTGGACCGCCGTCATCTACTTCAGCGAGGAGGTGAAAGACGCGGCGCGGGCCATCCCGCGGGCGATCTTCGGCGGTGTGGCGCTGATCGCGATGCTCTACCTGCTGATCAACGTGGCCTTCCTCAGCGTCGTCTCGCTGCCCACCATCGCCGGCGAAAAGCTCGCCGCGGGCGTCGTGGCGGAGCGGATGTTCGGCATGGACGGCGACAACGTCATCCGCCTGCTCGTCATCGTCCTGCTCGTGAGCGCGGTCAATTCGAACGTGCTGATGGCGCCGCGCGTCCTCTTCGCCATGGCCACGGACGGCCTGTTCTGGCGCGGTGCCCGCGAGGTCAATCGCGGCGGCACGCCGGACGTTGCCCTGATGATCTCCAGCCTGCTCGCGGCGGCGTTCATCGTCACCGGCACGTTCGAGACCGTCATCGCCAAGCTGGCCTTCTTCTTCGTGGCGAACTACACCCTTTCCTTCGTCACGCTCTTCGTCCTCCGGCACAAGGAGCCGGAGACGCCGCGTCCGTGGCGCGCCTGGGGGCATCCGTTCACGACCGGCCTGGCGCTGCTCGCGTCCGTGGCCTTCCTCATCGGGGCGGTTTACAGTGACACCGTCAGCAGCCTGCATTCGCTCGGCCTGCTGGCGCTCTCGGTGCCCGCCTACTTTCTGACCCGGCCCAGGAAATGACTTATCGATTCGATCCCCGCCTGGCTCACGCCTCCACGATTCCGTCCAGCTTCTACTTCGATGCGGCGGTGCTGGCGGAGGAAAACCGCTGCGTCTTCGGCAAGGCATGGCAGCTCATCGGCCGCAGCGAACAGGTACGCGAGCCGGGGCAGTACTTCACCGCCACGGTGGCCGGCGAGCCGCTGCTGATCGTGCGCGGCAACGACGGCGAGCTGCGGGCGATGTCGAACGTCTGCCGCCATCGCGCCGGTCCGATCGCGAAAGGGGAGGGCAAGCGCCCCGTCCTGCAGTGCGGCTATCACGGCTGGACGTACACGCTGGAAGGGCAGCTCTTCCGCACGCCGGAGATGAACGGCATCGAGTGCTTCGAGCGGGATCAGTTCGCATTGCCGCGCTTCCGGGCCGACGAATGGCTGGGCCTCGTCTTCGTCTGCCTCGACCCTCACGGGCCCACGCTCCAGGAGTTCCTCGGCACGCTCCTCGTCGACATGCCGCCGCACGATTACAGCGGCTTCAGGCTGGCGGCGCGCAAGGACTGGGAGCTCGACTGCAACTGGAAGGTGTACGTCGACAACTACCTCGAGGGCTACCACATCCCCATCGTCCATCCCGGCCTCTTCCGTGAGCTCGATTATCCGAACTACCGCACCGACACGCGCGGCAATTACTCGATCCAGTTCGCCCCGACGAAGAAAGCCGACCGCATCCGCACCACCGAAGGGGACGATCAGGTCCGTTACTTCTGGATCTATCCGAACCTGATGCTGAACGTTTATCCCGACAACTTCTCGACGAACCTCATCCTGCCGCTCGGCACCGGCCGGACGCTGACGGTCTTCGAGTGGTACTTCCGGGATCCCGAGGCCGTGCGCCGCGAGATCGACGAGACCATCGCCTTCAGCGACGAGATCCAGATCGAGGACATCGACATCTGCGAGGCGGTGCAGCGCGGCCTCCGCTCGTTCACGTACGACACGGGGCGCTATTCACCAGAGAGGGAAAATGGCGTCCACCATTTTCACGGCCTCTACGCGTCGGCGATGAATATCCCGTTGGGCTGAGCTTGTCTGTCCGATGTTCCGGACCTACTCTTTAGGCACACACTTAGAGAGAAGGGGTGGACCATGGCCGATAACATCGTGCCGTCGGCAGGAACCGCGTTTGTCTGGAGCAAGGAGACGCCGCGGGAGCAGCTCAATGAGTTGTACGAAGTGGTCGTGGCGAAGGCGAAGGACTCGATCGGCTGGTACGTCCGCAAGAAGCAGTGGCCATCGCGGATGTCGCGCTTCTTCCGCGCGCTGGCGATCGCCCTCATCGTCATCGGCGGCATCTGTCCGATCCTGCAGTCGACGATTCCGGCGAACGGGCAGGCTGCCGCCGGTGTATTCGGCATCGCCTTCAACAACTGGGGCTACCTGTTGCTCGCCCTCGGCGCAGCGTCTGTGCTGGCGGATCGTTTCGGCGGTTTTTCGACCGCCTGGATGCGCTACATCACGACGCATCTGAAGCTCGACGGCCTCCTGCAGCGTTTCCAGCTCGAGTGGCACATCGCCTCGCTCGAGATCGACCTCAGCGAGAATCCGAAGGACCCGGTGCAACTGACCGCGCTGCTCGAAAAGCTGCGCACGTTCGCGCAGGAGTCGAGCGCGCTCGTGAACCAGGAGACCGAGGCCTGGGTGGTCGAGTTCCAGAACCAGCTCGCCGTGCTGCAGAAGGCGACGGAGCGGGAGAAGGAGAAGCCCGCGCCGCAACAACAGCAGCAGCAACAGCAACAGCAGCCGGGCGCCGACGCCGCCGCCGCGGACAAAAAGCTCCCGATCGCCGCCAACCCGGAGAAGCCCGCCACCCCCGCAGCCGACCCGAACATCGTCAACCCGACCCCGGAGCCGGCGCAGGAGCAGCCCACGGACTAGCCGAAGATCTTTTCTCGGAGAGCGGTGGCGTTCGGTTCAACCCGGATACATTCTTTACAGCCGTGTCCGGAGACATGTTTTACACATTGATCCGAGCTTTGGAGCGGCGTTGGGAGAGTGAATGCCGCTCAAAACAAGGACGATCGTGGAGCTTCGGGAAGAGGTTGTGCTGCGGGTCAGAGGCGGTCTGGGGATCTCTGAAGTCGCCGGGATGTAGGGGCTGAGTCGACCGACGGTGTACGCGTGGATCAGCCGGTACGAAGAGGGTGGGGTGGAGGCGCTCGAGGATCGATCGCGCGCGCCGAAGACGTCGCCATGCCGGATCGACGAGGCGATCGAGCAGATGTTGATCGCCGAGCGAAAGAAGTGGGGATTCGGCTCGAAGGCGATTCTCCAGCGCCTTCGTGAGGAACACGTCGAGATCGAGTGGCCGGCGCGATCCACGGTGGACGGGATCTTCAAGCGCGCCGGGTTGACCGAGCCTCGGCGAAAGCGAGAGCGCAAGCGCATCACGCCCTTTGTTCGACCGTACGAGGCCAAAAAGCCGGGTGAGTTGCTGACGGTCGATTTCAAGGGTCAGTTCCGTCTGCGGAACGGAAAGCTCTGCTATCCGCTGACGCTGGTGGATCGCGTGAGCCGGTATGTGATTGCGTGCGAGGCGTTGCCGTCGACGCATCTCGAGCCGGCGTGGGCCGTGATCGAGCGAGCGTTGCGCAAGTGGGGGCTGCCGGATGCCGTCCAGAGCGACAACGGCCCGCCATTCGGTGCGAAAGGCTACGGCCGGTTGTCGACCATCAGCGTGCGGCTCATGAAGCTCGGCATCCTCCCGGTCTTCAGCCGCCCCGGTAAGCCGCAAGACAACGGTGCGCACGAGCGGATGCATCGCTTCTGAAGCGGACCGCGACCATCCCTCCGGCGCGATCCTTTCGGGGCCAGCAGCGGCAGCTCGATGTGTTCCGCCACACGTACAACCACGAGCGTCCGCACGAGGGAATCGGAATGCGCCGGCCGGCGCGCTTATGGCGAGGATCGCGTCGTCCGTTTCCCGTCGCAACCGAGGAGTTCCGCTACAAACGGTGGTTCGAGGTCCGGCAGGTCGGCCACTCGGGGATGCTCAAGTGGGGCAAGCAGCAGATTTTCATCTCTCACGCCTTGGCCACCGAGCAGATCGGTCTCGAACCGTTCGATGCCGATCGCTGGAACGTCTACTTCGGCCCGTTCTATCTCGGGCAGCTCGACATCCGCAAAGGCCTGCTGATCTGAGCCAGACAGGCGCTCATGCTGATGCCCCGGCACCTCGGTGAACGCGCGCTTCGGACCGATACCCTTTGGGGTATTTGAGGGAGCGATTGACGCTATCGCGAGGAGCCGCGCTTGGAGCTGGCGAGTCGCGGGTTGCGCAGCGCCCACCCTTGTCGATGTCCTCGCTAAATGTGTAAAGGATGTCTCCGGACACAGTTGTAAAGAATGTCCCCGGGTCTACAG
>DASWMP010000370.1:0-2293 GCA_036399695.1 Thermoanaerobaculia bacterium
GGTCCCGGCGCACGCTGCGGCGGCATTTCGCCTCGGCGCGCGACTCGATCTGCCGCACCCGCTCGCGCGAGAGCCCCAGGATCTCGCCGATGTCGCGCAGCGTCAGCTCCTCGTCCTGCAGGACGCCGTAGCGGAGCTTCACGATCGTGCGCTCTTCGAGCGACATCGCCTCGACGGCGCGCTGCACGGAGGCCTGCTGCCGCAGCGACTGCAGGTACGGCAATCTGCGGGCGTCGATCTGCGGGGTCATGCCGGGGGAGAGGTCGCCCAGCTCGTCCCAGAAGCGGGTCCAGGCCTTCGGGTTCGGGTTCGTGTAGAGCAGCAGCACCGAGAGCTCGCTCTCGCTGATCTGCAGCACCTCGGAGAGCTTCGACTTTGCGCCCAGGAGAATCGTCGAAACGTTCTCCGGCTCGCGGTTCAGGAAGTCGGCCAGCTCCTTGATCTTCTTCGGGATGTTGTCGCTCACGCCGTGACGGAGCGTGATGACGAGCCGCTCCTTCGGCGACAGCTCGGAGATGTGCGCCAGCAGCTCTTCGCGGCGCGACTGCGCCTGCATTTCCTGCTCGGCCGAGGGGATCATCGTCTGCTCGACGACGTCGGCCAGCTCGGTGTGCGACTCGTCGTCCAGTTCCGCGTTCAGCGAGTAGTTGTCGCTGTTCGCCTGCAGGAGCGTCTGCACTTCCTTCACCGAGACGCCGAGCTCAGAGGCCAGTTCCTCCGGCGTGGGGATGTGCGTGCCTTCCGACATTGCCGCGCCGATCGCCTTCTCCAGGCGATACATCAGGTTCGCGCGCTTCGGCGGCAGGCGGAACGCGCCCCCCTGCTCGGAGAGCGCGTGCAGGATCGACTGCCGGATCCACCACACCGCGTAGGTGATGAATTTGACGTTCTTGTCGGGGTCGTACTTTTTAGCCGCGTGAATCAGGCCGATGTTCCCCTCGTTGATCAGGTCGAGGAACAGCACGTGGGAGTTGCGATAGCGCTTCGCGTACGAGACGACGAAGCGCAGATTCGCTTTCACCAGTTCTTCGAGGGCGGCCTTGTCGTTTTCCTGAATGCGGCGCCCCAGCTCACGCTCGCGCTCCGGCGTGAGCCGCGGTACCTTCGCGATTTCCTGCAAATAGTGATTGAGGAGATCGTAGGAATCGTCGCGTTCTTCGTAGCGAGCCATGTTCGGGAGACGACGATTCTACAACGGGGCACGACCGGAGGGGTCACCTTGCGGCCACACGGGTGACCGTGCGCGGTTGCTCGAGGTACTTGCCGACCATGTCCGCGTCGACGTCCACCCGGACCAGCGTCGTGTCGCCATCGTGTGCGAGTACATACAGTTCGAGACGTTTGCCGCCGGTGCGAGGTTTCACGTAGATGAAGGTCCACTCCCCTTTTCGTGACCAGACCTTCACCAGCGGCTTGTAACCGTCCTTTTCGAGCTTGCGCATCATCGGCTCGAACTCCCAGGCGTCGAGCTTCCCTTTGCCCTCGAACGTCGCGAGCTGGAAGTCGTAGACCCCCTCGGGACGGGCGATGTTCACCGCGAGACGGGCCACGCCGAGGAACGGAATCCAGACCCGCTTGATCCCCGGCTTCGACCCGATCGCACCGGCGATCTTCGAGAAGTGATCGGCGTGCAGCGGCACGGCGATGGCGAACAGCAGCGCCAGGACCGCCAGCCGCTTATTCACGGCTGCCCTCCTTCTTGTCCGCGACGTCCGGGATCCCGAACTGCCCCTGGAGGCGCGAGAGCTTGTCCATGTCGATCGGACCGACGATGTTGACGACCGTGAACTCCCTCGGCTCGCTGGCGATGACGACCAGGCCCACGATGTTCTCGCCGCGCATGTCGGCGTAGATGTTCACGTTCTCTTTCGACTTGCTGCGCACCGTCACGAGCGGCTTCCATGAGGAGCCGAGCTGCGAGCGCACCTGGTCGATGAGCCGGCGGTCGTACTCCCCTTCCCTCGCGAATTCGTAGCTGCGGACGTAGATCCCCTGCAGCCCGCGCACGGTGTCGCGCAGGTCCTGGTCGTCTTTACCGGAGAAGAACTTGGCCGCCAGCTTGAGCATGTCGGCGTCGAGGGTGATGTCGACGACTTCCTCGGCACGCTCGGCGAGGCCGGGGAAATCGAGCTTGAGACGCTGCGCCGACGCGGGCAGCGCGGCAAAGACGAAAAGCAAGGTGATGAGAATCATTCTGCGCATGGCAATTGGCTCCTTGGTTAGTTAGTTGGCAGTTGGCAGTTGGCGGTTGGCAGTGGAGGGGACGGGCGGATCGTTTCTCTCTCCTGCCCAC